>DMTA01000086.1 GCA_003454835.1 Achromobacter sp.
GACATTGACGATGCCCATGACAAGCGGGCGCTCGAGATCAAACTCGAAGCGCCCGCAAAGGAAGTTATTTGCCATAAACCAGAACGAAGAACCTCAGACCGCAGCTGCCGTGCTACCGCCTGCAGCCAGGCCGGTCGGCGGCGTATCGGACGTATCCGACGGGCCTTGCGGCGTCTTCGGGGGACGCGGGGGGCGGCCCTCCATGATGTCGTTGATCTGGTCGGCGTCGATGGTTTCCCATTCGAGCAGCGCGGAGGTCATGACTTCGACCTTGTCGCGGTTGTCTTCCAGGATCTTGCGCGCAACGCCGTACTGCTCGTCGATGATGCGGCGGATCTCGGTGTCCACCTTCTGCATGGTGGCTTCGGACATGTGCGTGGTCTTGGTGACGCTGCGGCCCAGGAAGACTTCGCCTTCGTTCTCGGCGTAGACCATGGGGCCCAGTTCGTCGGTCATGCCGTAACGCGTAACGATGTCGCGGGCGATGGCGGTGGCGCGTTCGAAGTCGTTCGAGGCGCCCGTCGTCATCTGGTCCATGAAGATTTCTTCGGCGATACGGCCGCCAAACAGCACAGCGATCGTGGACAGCAGACGGCCCTTGTCCATGCTGTAGCGGTCGGTTTCCGGCAACTGCATCGTCACACCCAGCGCACGGCCGCGCGGGATGATGGTGACCTTGTGGACCGGGTCGGTCTTGGGCAACATGCGCGCGACGATCGCGTGGCCGGATTCGTGGTACGCGGTGTTCTTGCGTTCCTCTTCGGGCATCACGATGGAGCGGCGCTCGGCGCCCATGATGATCTTGTCCTTGGCCTTTTCAAAGTCGGACATATCCACCGTGCGGCCATTGCGGCGGGCGGCGAACAGTGCGGCTTCGTTGACCAGGTTGGCCAGGTCGGCGCCGGAGAAGCCCGGGCAGCCGCGCGCCAGGATGGTCGCGTCGACGTTGGGCGACAGCGGAACCTTGCGCATGTGAACCTTCAGGATCTGCTCGCGGCCACGGATATCGGGCAGCGGAACCACAACCTGGCGGTCGAAACGGCCCGGACGCAGCAGCGCCGGATCCAGCACGTCGGGACGGTTGGTCGCGGCGATCACGATGACGCCCTGACCGGATTCGAAGCCGTCCATTTCAACCAGCATCTGGTTCAACGTTTGTTCGCGCTCGTCGTTGCCGCCACCCAGGCCGGCGCCACGCTGGCGGCCGACTGCATCGATTTCGTCGATGAAGATGATGCAAGGCGCGTGCTTCTTGGCGTTTTCGAACATGTCGCGGACACGGGCCGCGCCCACGCCGACGAACATTTCAACGAAATCCGAACCGGAGATGCTGAAGAACGGCACCTTGGCTTCGCCGGCGATGGCCTTGGCCAGCAGCGTCTTGCCGGTACCGGGCGAGCCCACCATCAGCACGCCGCGCGGGATACGGCCGCCCAGTTTTTGGAACTTGCTGGGGTCGCGCAAGAAGTCGACCAGTTCCTGGACGTCTTCCTTGGCTTCGTCGCAGCCGGCAACATCGGCGAACGTGATCTGGTTGGTGTTCTCATCGAGCATCCGGGCGCGCGACTTGCCGAAGCTGAACGCACCGCCCTTGCCACCGCCCTGCATCTGTCGCATGAAGAACACCCAGACCCCGATCAGGAGCAGCATGGGGAACCACGACACGAAGATGCTCATCAGGAGCGACTGCTCTTCACGCGGCTTGCCCGAAACCTGCACGCCGTACTTCAGCAGATCGGAGACCATCCAGAGATCGCCGGGGGAAGTCAGCGTGTAGGCGCGGCCCGCGTCCGGGGTGACGTACAGCACGTCGCCTTGAACGTCGACCTTGCGGATGCGTCCCGCCTTGGCGTCGTCCATGAACTGCGTGTAGGTCACGCCGTCCTGGGTCTGGGCGCGTCCGTCGAACTGTTTGAAGACGGTGAACAGCACCAGGGCTATCACCATCCAGACAGCGACTTTGGAAAATGAATTGTTCAAGGTCGATCTCCTGCTTTCGATTCCGACCGGCGACTGCGCACCCGCGTATGGCACAGTCACAAGTATGTCAATAGCCCATTCTAACCTGTAGGACGGAGTTGCGTCCCGGCAGCCGTGGGGCCCATTTAATTACATTTGATTCTTGAGTTTTCTGGTCGTTGTCTCGGCGGGACGGGGGTTTTCTTGGCCAGGACGCAAGCCCCGGATGATTACGAAACGGTTACTTCAGATCGCGCGCCACCAGAAAGGTTTCTGAGGACTTGTCCCGAGAGGCCTTCGGTTTACGTTCGACCACCCGGCGGAAGCGCTTTTTGAAGGATTCCACGATCTGCGAAAAGCCCGTGCCGTGGAAAGCCTTGACGATTAGCGCCCCGTTGGGCTTGAGGTGGGCGCAGGAAAATTCCATCGCCAATTCGCAAACATGCTGGATGCGCGCAGAATCGGCAATACCCACCCCGGACAAGTTGGGGGCCATGTCTGAAATAACAAGGTCCACCGCGCGCGATCCGACCATGTCTTCCAATTGTTTCAAGACTTCGTCTTCGCGGAAGTCGCCCTGGATGAATTCCACGCCCGCCACGGGCTCCATGGGCAGGATGTCCAGAGCAATGATGCGGCCGTCCACGACGCCGCCCGGGCCGGCGAGCCGCTCGCGCGCCACCTGTGACCAGCTGCCCGGCGCGGAGCCCAGGTCAACGACCAGGTCGCCCCGTCGCATCAGCTTTTCGGTATCAAGGATCTCGATCAGCTTGAAGGCGGCGCGGGCGCGATAGCCCTTCTGTTGCGCCAGCTTCACATAGGGATCATTGATGTGCTGGTGAATCCAGTCTTTAGAGAATTTATTCTTGGCCATTACCGTACAATTCCACGCATGCCTATATTAGAACTTACCTCTCGTGAGCGCAGCGACCTGCGGTCCGCCGCTCACCCTCTGCGCCCCGTCGTCCTGATTGGCGACAACGGCCTGACCGACGCCGTGCTGAAGGAAATCGATCGGGCGCTGACTTCGCATGGCCTCATCAAGGTTCGCGCCGGCGGCGACGACCGTGAGGCCCGCGATGTCATGCTCGCCACGATCTGCGAGACGCTATCCTGCGCGCCTGTGCATCACCTGGGCAAGACCCTGATTCTGTTCCGCCCGCTGCCCGGCAACATCAAGCCCGCCGCGCTGGCCGCCCAGGAACCCGAAGCGCCTGCCAAACGCCGCGCGTCGGAGCCTTACACGCCCAAGAAGCTGGCCGCCGAAGGCAAAAGCCTTGCCAAGCGCCCGCGCCGCAGCGAATCCGAAGAGCCCGCACCCGCCAAGAAGCGTTACGTCCCCCAGGACGAACTCAACAAGAACGGCAAGCCCATGCGGCCTTCCAACAAGCGCTCCACGTCCAGCGGCCACGGCATTCCGCGCCGCGCCGGCAGCGCCCTGAGCCTGCGCGCCGGAGCCCGCAGCGGCACCAGCCGCAAGACCGCAAAAAGGTAAGTCCAGGCACAAAAACGGGCGCTTTACGCGCCCGGTCCACCATAGCGATCCGCAATGTACCGCGGAATTCAGACGAACGTAGCGTCCGGGCCAGGGTGGTTTGACATTTTTACTGCTTGTGGTGCTTGCGTCAGATGTAACGCACGCCCAGGACTTCGTACTCGCGAACGCCAGCCGGGGCAACGACCTCGACCACATCGCCTTCACTCTTGCCGATCAGCGCGCGAGCCACAGGGCTGGACACGGAAATCAGGTTGGACTTGATATCGGCTTCAACGTCGCCGACGATCTGATACGTGACGCGATCGCCGGAATCCAGGTCTTCGATGTCGACGGTAGCGCCAAACACGGCGCGGCCTTCGGCCTCGAGCGAGGTCGGGTCGATGAGGTGGGCATTGGAAAGCGTGCCTTCAAGCTCGGCAATCCGGCCCTCGATGAAACCTTGGCGCTCGCGAGCGGCATCGTACTCGGCATTTTCCGACAGATCACCCTGTGCGCGCGCCTCGGCGATTGCGTTGATCACGGCAGGACGTTCGACGGTTTTCAGCCGTTGGAGCTCTTCTTGCAAGCGCTCGGCCCCGCGCACGGTCAAAGGAATGGCAGACATGTCGTTTCCCAAACAAAAAGTAGAAAAACGCCCCGAAGGAGCGTTCTCGGTGAAGGCCGCAGGACCGGCGCGCTTGCCTTTTGTTTGCCATTTGATGCTTGGAAAAATCTGGCGAGCGGCGCGGGCGACCAAAACAAAACCCCGGCTCGGGTCGGAACCGGGGCAATCAAAGTCATATTGTGGTCAATCTCGGCGGGAATTGCAAGCCGCCGGAGAAAACGGCCTTTTCGGCGCATTTCGGCGCTGTAACCCACTAAAACCGGCGATTTCGCACCGAAAAGCCGTTGCGGCCTTACCGCACCCGAAGGACGCCTGCGCGGACTGCGGGTTTTCCGGGATTCGTTTGCGCCGGGACACTACTGGCCGATAGGCTTTGTGCCCCGGCGCGGGACGCCATGGCGTCCCGGATGCCGCCGTTACTTGGTGCGCCGCAAGAGCGCGTACAGGATGATCGCGCCGAACGTGGCGGTACCGATGCCGCCCAGCGTGAAGTTGCCCAGCTTGATGGTGAAGTCGCCCGCGCCCAGCACCAGCGTGACCGCGGCCACGATGAGGTTTCGGTTGTCGGTGAAATCAACCTGGTTGACGACCCAGATGCGGGCGCCGGCAATGGCGATCAGGCCGAACACCACCACCGACATGCCGCCCAGGACCGGTCCCGGGATCGTCTGGATGAGCGCGCCGAACTTGGGTGAGAAGCCCAGAACGATGGCGATCAGGGCGGCGATCACGAACACCAGCGTGGAATAGATGCGGGTGACTGCCATCACGCCGATGTTCTCGGCGTAGGTCGTGACGCCCGTGCCGCCGACGGCGCCCGATACCATGGTGGCCACGCCGTCGCCGACGAAGGCCCGGCCGAGGTAGCGGTCCAGGTCGCGGCCCGTCATGGCGCTGACGGCCTTCACGTGCCCCAGGTTTTCGGCCACCAGGATGATGGCGACCGGCACGATGAGGCCCATGGCCTCGGCCTTGAACACGGGCGCCGCGAAGTGCGGCAGGCCGAACCAGGCGGCGGCCGACACGGCGGTAAAGTCGATGGGCTTGCCCAGGCCCAGACCGTTGGCCAGCACGGCATACACCACGCAGGCGAGGATCAGGCCGACCAGGATCAGCAGGCGCTGCACCATGCCGCGTGTGTAGACGGCGATGCCGCCGACGCAGACGATCGTGACGATGGCCATGGCGCTGTCAAAACCCGAGGCGCCCATCGCGCCCTTGGCGGCAATGGGCGCGAGGTTCAGGCCGATCACCGCGACAACCGCACCCGTCACGACGGGCGGCATCAGCGTGTCGATCCAGTTGGCGCCACCGCCTGCCCTCGCATTGACGATCCAGACAATCACGCCGATCAACGTGTACGCCAGACCGCAGGCGATGATGGCGCCCAACGCCACGCCGATGTTGGCGTTGGCGCCCCCGCCGGCATAGCCGGTCACCGCGATCACGCCGCCGATGAATGCAAAGCTGGAACCCAGGTAGCTGGGCACGCGTCCGCCCACGAACAGGAAGAAGATCAGCGTGCCGATGCCCGACATCAGGATGGCGACGTTGGGATCGAAACCCATGAGCAGCGGCGCGAGCACGGTCGAGCCGAACATCGCAACGACGTGCTGGGCACCCATGGCCACGTTCTTGGGCCAGGACAGCCGTTCGTCGGGCGCGATGATGACGCCGGGCTCGGCGTCGTCCGCCAGGCGCCAGCGCGGAAAGTAGGAATTGGACATGGATTCCCCGGGGGGTGATACGGATTAGGGTTTCAGACTGCGAGCGGGCGCCAGTGTAAAGGGGGCCATCCACAGGCGGCAACGTTTAAGTTTTGACGCCGGAATGCCGTATTAGTGGAAAACCCGAAATCCCAGGCATACAGGAGCAGTCATGGCGATCAACAGCATCAGCGGCACCTCCCGCATTGGCAGCCTTGCCGACATGTGGGCCGAAAAGATCCAGGCCAACAAGGAAGCGAAAAATGCCTCGGGGCAGGAGGCCGTCTCGGTGACCGCTGAAGGCAAGATCCGCGTCAATACGCCTGGCGCCAGCAAGGTGGCGACCGCGCAGGCTGCGGAAGAAACCGACAACGAAGACGAATACACCCGCCAGATCAAGGAGTTGCAGAAGCAGCTCAAGCGCATCATGGACCAGATCGCCAAGGTGCAGGCGAGCGGCATGTCGGCCGAGATGAAGGCGCAGCAGGTGATGGCGCTGAATGCGCAGGCCGTGCAGATCCAAGGGCAGATCGCACAGGTCTTGGCAATGCAGGCGCGTGCGGCTCAAAGCAGCGGCGGGTCTCAGGGCACCGGCGTGTCGGCCACGGCCTGATTCCGGGCGCGCATCGCGGCGCCGTCACTGATGGCGCGCATCGCGGCGCCGTCACTGATGGCGCGCATCAAAATTTCTGATTGGACGCTTGGCAGGCGTGCCGGTACTGTCTCCAGACAAATCTAAAACTACGGAGACAAACCATGCACGCAATGCGCACAGCCCTTGCCGGGGCGCTGCTGGCCGTTTGCGCGGCGCCGGCCCTGGCCGGCACCGTCACGGTGATCACGTCGTTCCCCAAGGACCTGACCCAGGCCTACAAGACCGCCTTCGAGAAAGCCAATCCCGGCATCACGCTGGAAATTCTGAACAAGAACACGGTGTCGGGGATCGCCTTCGTGCGGGAGACACCAGCGGGTCAGCGCCCCGAGGTCTTCTGGGCGAGTGCGCCCGATGCGTTCGAGGTGTTGGGACGCGACAAGCTGCTGGCCAAGTCAGCCGACATCGCGAACAAGGATGTGCCGGACAAGATCGGCAGCTATCCCATCAATGATCCGGGCGGCATGTATCTGGGCCAGGCGCTGGCGGGCTACGGCATCATCTACAACACCCGGTACATCGCGGCGCACAAGATCCCGGCGCCCGTTGAGTGGAAGGACCTGCTGTCGCCCAAGTGGTTCGGCCACGTGGGCATCACGTCGCCCTCGCGCTCGGGCACGATGCACCTGACCGTGGAAACCATCCTGCAAGGCGAAGGCTGGGATGACGGCTGGAATACGCTCCTGCGCATGTCGGGCAACAGCAGCGCCGTCACCGAGCGCTCGTTCGGCGTGCCCGACGGCGTGAACAACGGCCAGTTCGGCGCCGGGCCGGTCATCGACTTCTTCGGGCTGTCGAGCAAGTACTCCAAGTTCCCCGTTGAGTTCGTCTATCCGTCCGAGACCGCCATCGTCCCGGCGAACATCGCGCTGATCGAGGGCGCCAAGAACACCGAGGAAGGCAAGAAATTCATCGCCTTCACGCTGAGCCAGGCGGGCCAGGAGCTGCTGCTGGAGCCGAAGATCTCGCGGTTGCCGGTGCTGCCCTATTCCGCGCTGGCCGGCAAGATTCCGCCCGGCTATCCCGACCCGGCGGAAATCGCCAAGCGCAGCAAGGTTCATTTCGACGCTGACCTGTCGCAGTCGCGCTACTACGTCGTGCAATCGCTGTACGACCAGACCGTCACGTTCCGGCTGAAGGAATTGCAGGCGGCCACCAAGGCGATCTACGAGGCCGAGGCCAAGCTGGGCGACAAGGCCAAGAGCGGCAAGGCAGCCGAATTGCTGGGAGAGGCACGCAAGCTGGCCTGGGCGCCGCTGGTCGACAGCAAGAAGGCGGCCGACCCCGCGTTCCTGGCCATCTTCGCCGGCAACAAGAAGGACGCGGCCGTCAACCAGCAGATCACGCAGCTTGAAGGCGAGTGGAACGGCCGCGCGCGCGCCAACTACGAAGAAGCCGTCAAGCTGGCACGGCAGGCCGCCGCGCTCTGATCGTCTGAATGCGCTGAACACGGCCGGCGGGCTTGCCCCCGCCCGCCGTGGATCGCGCCTGTCTTCTGGCAACGATTTTCGGAACTCTCGATGAATCATTCGAGCCATTCGCGCCTGCCCGCCGGCCCCGTCCTGGTGGCGCTGCTGGTGTTCGGCTTTCTGCTGCTTTTCCTGGCCGTCCCGGTGGGTACGGTCTTTCACAGCGCCTTCGTCAATGCCGACGGCAGCTTCACCACCGGTCACTTCGGCGCCTTCTTCAATCAGCCGTTGATGCGGGAAGCGTTCTTCAACAGCCTGTACGTGGCGGGCTGGTCGGCGCTGATCGCGTCCCTGATCGCAGTGCCGCTGGCGTACTTCACGGTGCGCTTCGATTTTCGTGGCGCCTTGCTGATCCAGACGCTGGGCGTGCTGCCGCTCATCATGCCGCCCTTCGTGGGCGCGGTGGCCATGCAGCTGATCTTTGGCCGATCCGGCAGTGTGAACCTGCTGCTCAATGACTGGTTCGGCTTCACGATTCCGTTCATGGAAGGGCTGAATGGCGTCATTTTCGTGGAAGCCATCCACTATTTCCCGTTCATCCTGATGAACCTTGTCGTAGCCCTGCGCAACATCGACGGCGCCATGGAAGAAGCGGCCTTCAACCTGGGTTCACGCGGGTTCCGGCTGTTCCGCCGCGTGATCTTTCCGCTCGCCCTGCCCGGCTACGTGGCGGGCGCGTCGCTGGTGTTCGTGAAGGTGTTCGACGACCTGGGCACGCCCCTGGTGCTGGGCACGACCAACATGCTGGCGCCGCAAGCGTACCTGCGCATTACGCAGGTGGGGCTGGAGGATCCGCTGGGCTATGTGATCAGCGTGATCATGGTGGGGTTTTCCATCCTGGCGCTGTGGCTGTCGGCGCGTGTGCTCAAGGGCCGCGACTACTCCACGCTGCAAAAGGGCGGCAATTCCATCCAGAAGCGCAAGCTGGGTCCGATGGAAAGCGTGCTGGCCTATGGCTGGATCATCCTGGTGCTGCTGCTGGTGCTGTCGCCGCACATCGGCGTGCTGCTGCTGTCGCTGGCCAGCGTCTGGAGCTATGCGCCGCTGCCGGACGGGTACACGCTGGCCCACTACTCCGCCGTGTTCTCGGAATCGCAAGGCATGATCGCCAACACGCTGCTGTATTGCGGCCTTGCCGCGGGTATCGACGTGATCCTGGGCACCGCGATCGCCTACCTGATGCTGCGCACCCGGCTGCCGGCGCGCCAATGGCTGGATTTTCTGGCTTCGGCGGCCTTGGCGATTCCGGGCATCGTGCTGGCTATCGGCTTTCTGCGCACCTTCCGCGGCATTGAACTACCTGGCACGGGCACGATGCTGACGTCGTCGTGGATCATCATCATGCTCGCGTATTCCGTGCGGCGCCTGCCCTACGCGCTGCGTTCGTGCGTCGCGGCGTTGCAGCAGATCCACGTGTCGCTAGAAGAGGCGGCCCAGTCGCTGGGCGCCACGCGCATGAGCACGATCCGACGCGTCGTGGTGCCGCTGATGGCGGGCGGCATGCTGGCCGGGTTCGTGACCAGCTTTGTGACCGCCGCCGTGGAACTGTCGGCCACCATCATGCTGGTGACCAAGGACAGCCAGGCGCCCATGAGCTACGGCATCTATCTGTACATGCAGAGCGCGGCGGGCCGCGGACCGGGCGCCGCGCTTGGCGTCCTGGCTGTGGTCGCCGTGGGTATCGGCACTTACGTATCGCACCTGCTGGTGGACCGCGCATCGAAGCGCCAGCAACCGGCGCGCAATGAAGGGGAATCCGCATGAAGAAAGTCAGCGTCGAATGCCGCAACATCCAGCTCTCGTACGGCAAGACCGAAGTGCTGAAGGACGTCAGCATCAGCATCGAGCCGGGCGAGTTCTTCGCGCTGCTCGGGCCGTCGGGCTCGGGCAAGTCCACCCTGCTGCGGTTGATCGCGGGATTCAACCGCCACAGCGCAGGCCAGTTGCTGGTGGACGGCAAGGACATCAGCGGGACCCCGCCCTGGCATCGGAACATCGGCATGGTGTTCCAGAACTATGCGCTGTGGCCGCACATGACGGTGTGGGACAACGTGGCGTTCGGCCTGGTCGAGCGCAAGCTGCCGCGCGCCGAGATCCGCACCAAGGTGGAAGCCGCGCTCGATCTGGTGGGGCTGTCGCAATATGCCAAGCGGCGTCCCAACCAGCTTTCGGGCGGGCAGCAGCAGCGCGTGGCGCTGGCGCGCACCATCGTGATCGAACCGCAGGTGCTGCTGCTGGACGAGCCGCTGTCCAACCTGGATGCCAAGCTGCGCCACAGCGTGCGTACCGAGATCGCGCAGCTGCACCGCAAGCTGGGCACCACCATGATCTACGTGACGCATGACCAGGTCGAAGCGATGACCCTGGGCCAGCGCATCGTGGTGCTGAAGGACGGCATCATCCAGCAGATCGACACGCCGATGGCGCTGTACGACCGCCCGGCCAATCTGTTCGTGGCCGGCTTCCTCGGCAGCCCGGCGATGAATGTGCTGCGCGGCACGCTGCAGGGCGATGCCGGCGGCGTGACCGTGGTCGATGGCGAGTGGCGCGCGCCGCTGGGCCAGGCCACCATCGACCCGGCATGGCTGCAGAAGTCGATTGCCGTTGGCGTGCGTCCGGAGCACCTGCAGCCGGCGGGTGCCGATGATACGCATGCGTTCACCGCACGCATCGAGGGCATCGAGCCGGTTGGCAACGAGATCTTCGTCAACCTGAGCAGCGGCAAGCATGCGCTGACCATGCGCGTGGCGCCGCAGTCGCTGCCGGGCGTGGGTGAGGACATCCGTGTGGCGATCCACCCGCAGGGCCTGCATTTCTTCGATGCGGAAACCGGCGAACGCCTGTAAGGGGCGGTAGCGCCGGGCCATGCCCGGCGTCATGGGGGGCGTGCGGACCAACGGTCCGC
>DMTA01000209.1 GCA_003454835.1 Achromobacter sp.
ATGGCAGCGGCTCGGCCGGCCGTGGCCAGCGATCTTCGTCCACCTCGGCGGGACGGGCCCGCGCCGCCGGCGCCGTGCGCGCGATAGGTTGCAGGTTGGGCGCGACCACCGTGCCGGCCTGGCCGCGCGCCTGGATGTACCCTTCCGAGGCCAGCAGCGAGTAAGCGACTTCAATGGTGCCGCGTGCCACGCCGATCTCCTTGGCGAGCGCGCGTGCCGATGGAATGCGGTCACCGGGTTTCAGGGTGCCTTCGGCGATGGCGCTTCGGAAGCGCTCGTAAATCTGGCGGTACAGCGGGTTGCCGGCGGCATCGGAGACGGTTTGCAGATCGTTGGGGGTTGCGGGAATCATGGCATAGTCCGTAAGCGCGTTTATGGCCCTTCAAATTATGGCATGTGCTTTTTAAGATCCGTACTCACGGTGGGCGCACGTTCAGCGCCCCGACCCATGAGGGACTGATCCATGCATACATCCTCCGCCGAGCCGGCATTGCGCCATCTGGAGACCCCGGAAGAATGGCGGGCCTGCCTGCCGCTGATGCGCGAACTGCGTCCCCATCTGGCCCACGCGGACGACTTTGTACAACGCCTGACGCGAATGCATCAGGAAAATTACCGGCTGCTCGCCGTCATGCGCGACGGCCTGGCGGTGGCGCTGGCGGGATATCGTTATCAGGAGAACCTGATTTACGGCCGCTTCATGTACGTCGACGACCTGGTGGTGGATCCGTCGGCGCGCGGCAGCCGTTGGGGCGCCCGGCTGATCGCCGAACTGGACCAACTCGCACGCGGTGCGGAATGCGACAAGCTTGTGCTCGATACCGGGCTGGGCAATGCGCTGGCGCAACGCTTCTATTTCCGGCAGGGCCTGTTGACCAGCGCCATCCGGTTCAGCAAACCCTTGAAAGGAATCACGCAATGAGCATCCTTCGAATTCGCTGCAGCCCGCGGGGACTCGACTCGGAAAGCTATCGCCTGTCGCAGCAGATCATCGACCGGCTGACACAGACGGGGCCGGCCGGTGGGCTGGACATCGTGGAGTTCGACGCCACCACCCTCACCCATGCGGATGGCGACTATGCGACCGCACTGGCGGCGCCAGATGAGCCCGCGGCCGATGTCATGGAAAACGGATCGCTGCACGCTTCGGGCGGCCTGATCCGGATGCTGGACGAGGCCAGCCACATTGTGTTGGCGACGCCGATGCACAACTTCACCGTGCCCTCTGCGCTGAAAGCGTGGCTGGATCACGTGGTTCGGGTGCGCCACACGTTTCACATCACGCCTCAGGGCAAGGTCGGCCTGCTCGCGAACCGGCCGGTATATGTCGCCATTTCGTCGGGCGGCACCTTCAGCGGTGAGGAGGCCCGTCAGCCGGACTTCCTGACGCCGTACCTGCGTCACGTGCTTGCGACGATCGGATTGAAGCAGGTGACATTTGTCGCGGTCGAGGGAACGGCTCGGGGTCCGGAATGGCTGACGCTTGCCCGGGCGCGTGCGGAGGCGGCGCTTGCCGGCATTTGCTACGCCGCGACCGCTCAAGAGCTGGCCGCCTGACGGCGTTTACGCTTGCTTGCGTTTTGATGCGGTCGGCTGGCACAGAGGCCCTGAAATCCCCGTGGATTTCGGGGCTTTTTCTTGCGTGTTTTCGCCGCTAATTCAGGATCGATAATCCGATAACGTAGGACTTATCGCGAACTACATTAGCAATTCGCGTTCCCACACAGATCGGTAACGTGGAAATGAATTGGAATTGTCCAGTCAATTACTGCCGCATAAAAAGTGCAAATAACGCTTTAATTTCATGGCATTGAGCGCGCCAATCAAATGCTTTGCGGCGTAAGTGTCCAGATTTATAAATTGCCCGCAATTTCAAGAACATTTGCAAATCGCGGCGGCGCAACATCAGAAATTACCATTAATTCCAATCGAAACTTTAGTAACTGAGTGTGGGTTTCATTCAGAGATAATCGGCAATTATGTCGCATTATCCAGTTACTTTTAACGTGGATTGTTTACAGCCGCCGAGCAACTTCACCCCAACACTGACCCCTATTCAGCGGACGGGACAACAACAGCAACCGCCGATTGGATTCCTGAAGTTGCAGCATCGCCTTGTCCGTTTGCGGAGGGTACGCGTGCGAAACGGGTAAGGCTCCTTCCGTCCCTGGAGCTGACAATGACAACTGGCCACCGGCATGGCTATTCCCCCGTCCCCCTTCATCCGAACTACGTCTGGCGCATCCTCGCGATGCTGTTGCTGCCCATGCCGGCCGCAATGGCATGCACGGCGACCGGCACCAACATCCTGTGCAATGACGCGGCGTCGGCGCTGAACTGGAACACGGTCAACAGCAGTGTCAATGACGTCTCGGTGCTGGTGACGCCGACGGGACAGTCTGCGGGACCCCTGCTTGGATTGCCGGGTTCGGCCTCCATCAAGCTGACGGGCCGTAACACCACGCTCACCAACCAGGGGTTGATTGATCCCACGCTGTCCCTGGTGGCGCTTGGCACCTCGGGCGCGATCATGGGCAATACGGGCAATGCCGGCGCGATTCGAGTGAACAACAGCGGCACCCTGTACGGCGCGGGTCTGTCGGTGCTGGGCCTGCAAGTGCTCACGACGCTGGACGGCGCCGCTCTCTCGTTGCGAAGCAACAGCACCGGCAGCATCAACATCGACAACTCGGGCACGATCGGCTTGAAGCCGGGGCTGCTTTCCCTGTCGTTGCTGAACCTCAGCCCGGTCATTGCCGCTTATGGCGGCGCGCCGGTCACCGTGAACAACGCGGCGGGCGGCGTCATCAACGGCCGTGTGGGCCTGGGGCGATCGGCCACCGGCAACAGCTTCGTCAACGCGGGCACGATCAACGGCAGTGTGAGCATGGGGCAGAACAGCACCAACACGTTCACCGCCGTGACCGGGTCGACCATCTCGGCGGGCGGGCCGGATGTGGGTGTCGACCTGGCCGTGGCCGGCCTGGACGTCAGCATCGCGCTGGGCTTTGCCCAGGGCGGCACGGTGGACGGCGGCGCGAACGGCAACAACACGCTGGTGCTGCAGAACCCCGGCGCAACCGGCACCACCGGCACCGGCACGGCAAGTTCGGCGGTGTACCGCAATTTCAACAACCTGCGTGTGAATGGCGGCACGTGGACCATCAACGGACCGCTGGTCAGCGGCCAGGCCACGCTGAACGGCGGCCTGGTCAACTTCGACAGCAACAGCGCGTTCGGCGCCGGCCCCCTGATCGGCAACGGCGGCGCCATAGCGCCCGCCACGTCCGGGCTTTCGCTGGCGAACGCCATCCAGCTCAATGCGGGCGGTCTGGGCGTCCAGGGTTCGAACAACCTGACGCTGGCCGGCGCCATTTCCGGCCCCGGCGCGTTGGACAAGTCCGGCACGGGCACGCTCACGCTCAACGGCACGAACACGCACATTGGCGGCGTGCGGCTGGGCGGCGGCGCACTGGCGCTTGGCGGCAACAGCGCACTGGGATTGGGCGACCTCGTCGTGTACGGCGCCTCGTCGCTGCAGCCCGGCAGCGCCACCAGCCTGTCCAACAAGATCGTGCTGGGCGCCGATCTGGCGCTGGCCAACACCTCTGCCCTCACCCTTTCGGGCGCGCTGTCGGGCGGCTCGACACTGGTCAAGAGCGGCGCCGGCATCCTGACGCTGACGGGTGCGAATTCGCATGGTGCAACGCGCATCAGCGCCGGTGGATGGGTCGTGGGCAACGACGCCGCGCTGGGCGCGGGACCGCTCACCGTCAACGGCGCGGCGACACTGGCCTCATCCGCCAGCGTCGCGCTGCAGAACGCGATCGTGTTGAACAATGCGCTGACGCTGAATGGCGCCGAAACGCTGACGCTGAACGGGCCGATCAGCGCCGCCGGGTCGCTGGTGAAGACCGGCTCGGGCGTATTGAACCTGAACGGCGCCAACACCTATGCCGGCGGCACCACCCTGGCAGGCGGCACGGTCAACGTGGGCGCATCGGGCGCCCTCGGCACCGGCGCGGTCACCGTCAGTGGCGCGACCACCCTCGCGGGTTCGGGCGTGGCGTTGGGCAACAACTTTACGCTCGGCAACGCGCTGACCGTGGCCGGCGCCAACAACCTGACGCTCAATGGCACATTGTCGGGCGCCGGCGGCACGCTGGTGAAGACGGGCACGGGGACCTTGACGCTGAACGGCGCCAACAGTTTCGGCGGCGGCACCCTTGCGGCGGGAACAATCGTCGCGGGCGCGAACAACGCGATGGGCACCGGCGTGATCAACGTGACCGGCGCAGCAACCGTGGACAGCGCCGCGCCCGTCAGCCTGGGCAACCAGTTCGTGC
>DMTA01000202.1 GCA_003454835.1 Achromobacter sp.
TGGCTACGGCCGGCGCAAAGCGGGGCGCCTGATCCATGTTCCCCTTGCTGCGCCTCTTTCGCATCATCGTCGTCTCGCTGCGCTACGGCCTGGACGAGCTGGTCCTGTCCAGTCTGAATCACCCGCTGGCGACGTGCCTGCTGCGCGTCATGCGCCTGGGCACGCGTCTGCGCTCGCCGCGCGGCCAGCGGCTGCGTCTGGCGCTGGAATCGCTGGGCCCCATCTTTGTGAAGTTCGGGCAGGTGCTGTCCACCCGCCGCGACCTGATCCCCGCCGACATTGCCAACGAACTGGCGCTGCTGCAGGACCGTGTGCCGCCGTTCCCGTCCGCCCAGGCGGCTGCCTGCATCGAAGCGGCGCTGGGCGCACCGCCCGAAAAGCTGTTCGCGCAGTTCGACGTGGATCCTGTGGCGTCGGCGTCCATTGCGCAGGTCCACTTCGCGGTGCTGCACGATGGCCGCGAGGTCGCCGTGAAGGTGCTGCGTCCGGGCATGCTCAGCATCATTGAAAAGGACATGTCGCTCTTGAAGGTCGTGGCGCGCATCATCGAGCGTCTGGGCGCCGACGGCCGCCGCCTGAAGCCGCGCGAGGTCGTCGCGGAATTCGACAAGTACCTGCACGACGAGCTGGACCTGGTGCGCGAGGCCTCTAATTGCAGCCAGCTGCGCCGCAATTTCGGCCCGGAATCCGGCCGCGGCGACATGCTGATCGTGCCGGAGGTGATCTGGGAATACACGGCCTCCACCGTCTTTACGATGCAGCGCATGTACGGCATGCCGGTGGGCCAGGTCGAGCGCATGCGCGAGGCCGGCATCGATATTCCGACGCTGGCGCGCACCGGCGTCGAGATCTTCTTCACGCAGGTATTCACCGACGGCTTCTTCCACGCCGATATGCACCCGGGCAACATCTACGTGTCGGACCGCCCCGGCACGCTGGGCAGCTACATCGCGCTGGACTTCGGCATCGTCGGTTCGCTGTCCGAGTTCGACAAGAATTATCTGGCGCAGAATTTCCTGGCCTTCTTCCACCGCGACTATCGCCGCGTGGCGCAACTGCATATCGAGTCGGGTTGGGTCCCGCCGGATACGCGCGAAGAAGAGTTGGAGGGCGCGGTGCGCGCCGTCTGCGAACCGTATTTTGATCGGCCGCTGTCGGAGATTTCGCTGGGGCAGGTGCTGCTTCGGCTCTTCCAGACCTCGCGCCGTTTCAACGTTGAGATCCAGCCGCAGCTGGTCCTGTTGCAGAAGACCCTGCTGAACGTCGAGGGACTGGGCCGTCAGCTCGATCCCAACCTCGATCTCTGGAAGACCGCCAAGCCCTATCTGGAACGCTGGATGCGTCAGCGTGTCGGATTCAAGGGTTTGCGGCAAAGCCTGGAAAAAGAGGCCGTGCAGTGGTCGCAAATGCTGCCCGCGCTGCCCAGGCTGGTCCATGACCATCTGAGCCGACCCAATGTCTCGCCCGCAATGCTGGCCGAGATGATGCAGTTACGTCGCGCACAAGAGCAGAACAACCGGCTGGTTGCAGCGCTGGTTGGCGTGCTGGCGCTGGCGGTCGGGGTCGCGATATGGGCATTGACCCGATAGGCGGCGCGATGATCTAGACCTTACTGTCATGTTTCATTCATGAAACGGTCATCATAGCTTCGCGGGAGACGGCGAAAAATAGCGCTGCGCAAAGTGGCATGCAGCGCCCGAGCCTATAAGAACGCGCGCGCCATTCATCAATTTTCATAGCCCCACTAGCGGGACGAATACAAGGGCAGACAATGCTTTATCCAGAACTCTTCAAGACCATGGAAGCCGTGCGATGGAACATGGCGCACGATATTCCGTGGGGCGATTTCGACCGCAGCAAGCTCTCGGACGAGCAAGCCCAGACGATCAAGATGAACGCGATCACGGAGTGGGCGGCGTTGCCGGCCACCGAGATGTTCCTGCGCGACAACCGCGGCGACAGCGATTTCTGCGCGTTCATGTCGGTGTGGTTCTTTGAAGAGCAAAAGCACTCGCTGGTGCTGATCGAATACCTGCGCCGGTTCTGCCCGGATCTGGTGCCGACCGAGGAAGAGCTGCACAACGTGCGCTTTGAATTCGACAAGGCCCCTGAGCTTGAAACGCTGATGTTGCACTTCTGCGGCGAGGTCCGCCTGAACCACTGGTACCGCCGCGCGGCCGAATGGCACACGGAGCCGGTGATCAAGGCGATCTACAAGACGGTGGCGCAGGACGAAGCGCGCCACGCGGGCGCCTATCTGCAATACATGCGCCGCGCATTGCATGACCGCGGCCGGGACACGAGCGCAGAGGCGCGTCTGGCGTTCTCGAAGATCGGGGTGCTGATGGCGTCGGCGGGCCGCACGCAGCAGGCGCTGCATCCGACCAATCTGCACGTGAACAAGGATCTGTTCCCGAACGATACGGTGCAGTCGCGCCTGCCGGAGCCGGGCTGGCTGGAGCACTGGCTGGATACGCAGATCCGTTTTGACGGCGTGTGGGAACAGAAGGTGGCGACGCGGATTCTGCACATCCTGTCGAAGCTGTTGGACCGTAGCTTTGAGACGGTGAAAGATCTGAACCGCTACCGGAAGGAAGTGTCGGCGCTGATCGTGCCGAAGGACAAAGAGATCATCCTGGGCGGCGCCTGATCCCTCCTATAATCGCCGCATGCCTGCCGCCCGCTTCGAGTCCAAGGTCCTGTCCCGCGACGAACTTGTCGCTGCCGTTGCTGCTGGCCGCTATCCGCGGCCGCTGGTGTTCACGAACGGGGTGTTCGACATCCTGCATCGCGGGCATGCGACGTATCTGGATCAGGCGGCGCAGCTTGGCGCCACGCTGGTTGTGGCGGTGAATACCGATGAGTCGGTGCGGCGGCTGGGCAAGGGCGACGAGCGTCCGCTCAATCGGATGGAAGACCGCGCTGCGCTGCTGGCGGCGCTGGGATTCGTGACCGTGGTCACGTCCTTCCATGAAGATACGCCTGAGGCGTTGATCGGAGAGATCAAGCCCGATCTGATCGTCAAGGGTGGCGATTACGATATGGAGACGTTGCCGGAGACTGCGCTGGTGAAGACCTGGGGCGGACGTGCCGTTGCGATTCCTTTTGAGTTTGAGCGGTCTACTACGGCGTTGGTGAAGAAGATTCAGGGCGGGTGATTCGCTGCTCTACATATCGGATTGAAGGCGGCCTTTGTAGGCCGCTTTTCTTTTTGCCTTTTTGGGGGGATTTGTCGGTGGTGTGGGTGGTGTTCGCATCTCGTGGCGTCGGCTTTCGTTGGCAGTGACCGATCTTCGTAGGTCGCCCGGCGCCGCGGTCACCGTGGGCACGATCGCCCACGATTGCGGTCCGGAGCCTTCGCTCCGGACTGCCCCGTTGTCATCCTCGTCCGCCTTCGGCTCCCTACGGATTCCCTCGGGCGCATCGACGGCGCTCGCGCCCACGGTGACCGCGACACCGTGCTGCCAGGGTCTTTGGTTTGCGCGCTGCAAGACCTGTGGTCAGGGAAGGAGATCTGCGGGGCCGCCGATTGCTGCCGCCCGGGCGGCGGCAATCGGCATCTGAGTTGTGGGGCGTTGTGGGTGTGTGCGCTCGCGCGCTGGCGGGGGGGGGGCGTAGGGAGTCGATTGGGTGTCTGACACCCGTAGAGATGATCTTCAGCTCCAGACAGTGCATCCAAGGGTGTCAGACACTGGTCGCAGCAGTAGAAACGCCCTCAGCGTGGTGCGCGCAGCAGCCGGTTGATCGCTTCCAGATCCGATTCGGCCAGGATGCCGCTTGTCGCCTTCAAGCGCAGGCTGGAGAGCACTGTGCTGTAGCGGGCCAGGGCCAGGTCGCGTTGGGTGGCGTAGAGCTGTTGCTGGGCGTTCAGGACATCGAGGTTGATGCGCACGCCGACCTCGTAGCCGGTGCGGTTGGCTTCCACCGCGGCGCGGCTGGATTTTTCGCCGGCTTCCAGGGCCTGGATGCGGGCCAGGCCGCTGGTGACGCCGGTGTAGTACTGACGCGTGGCCTGAACGGCCTGGCGGCGGGCGGTTTCGAAGTCGTAGCGGGCCTTTTGTTCCAGTTCGACCTTTTCCGTGACCTGCGAGGACACGCCGCCGCCGGAATACAGAGGGATGGAAAGGACCACGCCGATCGTGTTGTCGATGGGCTTGCCGGGGGCCGCGTTGCGCATGACGGCGTCGCTGGCGCTGCCGCTGGTGGCGCGCAGGTTCAGGGTGGGGTAGTGGCCGCTTTTGGCGATCTGGATTTCGCGGCCGGCGATGCGGGTCAGGAGTTGTGCGCGCAGGACCTCGAGGCTGGAGGTTTCGGCCTGGTTGCTCCAGTCGGCGATGCGGGCAGGCTGGGGCGCGGGCAGTTGCACGCCGTAGGGCAGTTCGGCCAGCGCCCCTGGCTGGGTGCCGATGATCTTGGCGAGTTCGTCGCGGCGCACTTCCAGGTCGTTCTGCAGGCGCAGTTCCTGGGCGACGACGAGGTCGTAGCGCGACTGGGCCTCGTAGGTGTCGGTGATGGTGGCGTTGCCAAGTTCGAAGTTGCGCTTGGCCGATTCGAGCTGGCCGGCGACGGCGGTTTTTTCGGCTTCGGTGGCGGTCAGGGTGTCCTGCGCGTACAGGACGTTGAAGTAGGCGTCGGCGACGCGCAGGAGGAGGTCTTGATAGGCCTGCTGAAGCTGGACTTCGACGTCGGCGACGATGAGCTTGGATTGCTCGAAATTCTGCCAGCGGCCCCAGTCAAAGAGCGGCTGGGTGAGCGCCAGGTCCCAGACGCCGCGGCCGCCGCTGTAGGCATAGGACAGGCCGCGGGTGCTGCGCGTTTCCTGGTAGGCGCCGCCGGCTTCGGCGGTGATCAGGGGCAGCAGCAGGGCGCGGGCCTGGGGTTCTTTTTCGAGGCCGGCGCGGTAGTTGGCGCGCGCGGCGGCGTAGGTGGGGTCATTGCCCAGCGCGGCTTGCCAGATCTGGACCAGGTTCTGGGCGGACGCAGTCAGCGGGCCGGCACTTGCGGCGCAGGTGAAAACCAGTAAAGCCGTAAGTGAGCGGACGCGCATGATCTTTCAACGATACGCCGGGCCGCCGGACGTGACGCCGGCCCCATGGGGGCCGGGCGGAAGGCGGCGAGGTCGCGGAGTTAGAACTTGAACTGCGACACCGTGACGCCGCGCAACGGCTTGATGACCGTTTCGAAGAGCTTGACGGTCTCGAAGCTGGCGGCGGTGGTGCGGGTGATGCGGCAGGCGGTCATGATGGGCGTCTGGCCGACGACGACGACAAGGCGGCCGCCCACGCGCAGTTGGTACTTCAGCGCGTCCGGCACGACCGGCACGGAGCCGGTGACCAGGATGGCGTCGTACTCGGTGGAGCCCCAGCCGTTGCGGGCGTCGCCGGTTTCGACCTTGACGTTGGTGACGTTGTTCATCTGCAGGTTCTGCTGCGCGAAGGTCACCAGGCGGCTGTCGATTTCGACGGAGGTGACCTGTTGCGCCAGATAGCCCAGGAGGGCGGCCTGGTAGCCGGAGCCGGTGCCGATTTCGAGGACACAGTCGGACTTGGTCAGCAGCAGTTCCTGCGCGAGACGGGCTTCGACCTTGGGGGCGAGCATGGTCTGGCGCGTGTTGACCGCGTTGATCTCGAGCGGCAGCTCCAGGTCGGAAAACGCCAGGCCACGCAGGGCCGGCGGAACGAATTGTTCGCGGCGCACATCGAACAGCGCTTGCAGCACGTTGGCGTCCAGGACGTCCCACGGGCGGATCTGCTGTTCCACCATATTGAAGCGGGCTTGTTCTACGTCGGGCAGGGTCGAAGCGTTCATGACGGTCAGAAAAAACAGAGGAATCAACGGGCCATTGTACCGATTCGTAGCGTCCTGTGACGGCACGCCCGTGCGGCAGATGTTTCAGGCGCGGCCCCGGCCTCGGAAATGCAGACGGCGCCCCGCAGGGCGCCGTCTGGTGCGGTGGCGGATGCGACTACCACCAGCCGTGGAAATGGTGGACCGGGCCGTGGCCCGAGCCCACCGACAGGCGCTCGGCGTGGCGGATGGCTTCGGTCAGATAGGCCTTGGCGCGCTTGGCGGATTCCGGTACGTCCCCGATTCGCGGCAGCAGCGCCGCCAGCGCGGCTGACAGCGTGCAGCCGGTGCCGTG
>DMTA01000133.1:0-3019 GCA_003454835.1 Achromobacter sp.
GCCGGCGCCGGCCGGTCGGGCGCCGGGGCGGATGCGCCCTCGACCTCAGGCACGACGTCTTCCCCGTCCACGCCCGGCGCGCCGATCACCGGCATCCATCAGGATCTGACCGTGCTGGTGCGCCAGCAGCTGGACGTGCTGGCCAACCAGACGCTGAACTGGCAAGGCGAAGCCTGGCCCGGCACGCCGATGGAGTGGGAAGTCGAGCGCGACCCCTACGGCGAGGACCGCGAGTCGGCCGTGCCGACCTGGGCCACCCGCGTGAAGCTGGACCTGCCGCGTCTTGGTCTGGTCGACGCCCGCCTGAACCTTGCAGGCGACCAGATCGTGCTGCAGCTGATTGCGCCGCACAGCGCGACCGAGATCAACGATTCGTCGGACATGCTACGCTCGCGCCTCCTGGCCGCCGGCCTGACCCTGAGCAATCTGACCGTGAACGTGGTTGAACCCCGTCTGGTCATTCCCACCGATTTCTGATGAACACCCCATCCTCCCCCGCGGACGCCGGCCCGAACGCCAACCGTAACGCGGCGGTCGCCATCTCGTACGACGAAAGCGACGGCGCGCCGCGCGTAGTCGCCAAGGGCTATGGCCAGCTGGCGGACACGATTGTCCGGGCGGCCGAGGAAAACGGGCTGTACGTGCACGAATCGCGCGAACTGGTCGGACTGCTCATGCAGGTCGACCTGGACGCGCATATTCCTCCCCAACTTTATGTCGCGGTGGCAGAATTGCTCGCCTGGCTGTACCGCCTGGAATCGCGCGACCTCCCCCAGGCCGCGCGGCCCGAAATCTCTACCTAAGGACGATCACCGTGTTGGATGCCGCCGATCCGGAATTCCTGCTGACCCGGCCGGAAGACATGCGCTCAGCGCTCTTCGAGCTGACGCACCCCGACAGCCACATTCTGGTGCGCGACGCCGCGGACCGGGAGATCGCCGTGCTGATTCTGGGGGCCGACAAGCAGACCCGCCAGTTCTTCTGGCGGCCGCGCGACTACGACGGCGCGGACTTTGAACAGTCCGACAGCATGGGCCTGCTCAGCGGCACGACCTTCCACTTCAACGCCACCGCCTATGGCGGCGTGCAGATCCGTTTTCGTGTGCAGCGTCCGGAGATCATTCATTTCGATGACGGCAGCGCGGCGCTGATGTCGCCCTTCCCCGATAGGCTTGCCCGCATCCAGCGCCGCAAGATGTTCCGCGCCTCGATGATCTCCAGCGCCAACCGCTGCCTCGCCACCTGGCAGCCGGCGGCGCCGGACAAGCCGGTGGGATTCACCGTGCGCGATATCTCGGTGGACGGGGTGGGCTTGCGCGTGGGCCTGGCGGTGGGAGAACTGCCCGAGCGCGGCGCGGTGATGGAAGACGTGGAGCTGGATTTCGGCGAGCTCGGCAAGCTGAGCGCCGACTTGGAGGTGCGCAACATCTATCCGGTGTCGGGCCAGCCGATGGCCTCGGCCGACGGCGAAGCCCCCAAACACGTATCGCTGACGGGTGAGCCGCCGGTCAGCCACGTGGGCGCGCTGTTCATGAACCTGAACGCCCGCCAGGAGAACTGGCTGCAGCAGGTGGTATGGCGCCTGGAGAAAGGCGCGCAGCGCAACTGATGACGCGCCCGGCGGAATGCCGCGATGACAGGGGCGCCGCTGAAACGCAAAAGGCCTTCCCGCGGGAAGGCCTTTGAACTGGTCGCGTGGCTTAGACAGCCATCGACGAGATTTCCTTGTAGGCCGCAACCAGCTTGTTGCGCACCTGGACCGCCGTCTGGAAGCCCAGGCTGGCCTTCTGCAGGTCGATCATGACGTCGTTGAGCGAGATGTCGGGAGCGCCCAGCTCGAAGGCCTTGGCCTGATTGCTGGCGGCGTTCTGCGCAGCCGTCACGCGACGAATCGAGCGCTGCAGTTCCGCGGCAAAACCGTCGGGTTGCGCTACGGCATCGCCGGCGCCCAGATTACCGGTCTCCGCCTTGCTCACGACCGCGCGCATCTGCTGGAGCATGCCTTCGATGCCGGACAAGCCTGATACAGCCATTACCTATTCCTTGCTGGTGGGATTACGCCAAAGTGCACACGCAGCGTAACGCCGATCCGGCCGGTTCATAGCCGACAAGAACCGCCAAAAAACCCGACATTTCAACGAATGCGGATGTGCCCTTCCCGCGATGCGGCCCCGCTTTGCGTCTTGTTACTGACATAGGGATTAAGTAACGCCAAAAAACGGCTGTTTTCATCGATTGGGATCGGTGTCTCAGGGGCAATAATCCACGCTCTCCCCAGACCAGAAGCACGTTGCATGTGTAATCGGCCCTACCCAGACATGAAGTCATTTTCCCTGCTCCGCGAAGCCAGCGGGAGCCGTCAATGAATCAGCAGGCTACCCTGAGCTCGTCGCTTCTGGCCAAGTTCCCCGTGCTGGAACGGGTCCGTGCGCTTCCCAAGCCCGTCCTGATCGGCGCCGCCGCAGCCCTCGTCGCGTTGATCGTCGCCGTGGCCATGTGGAGCAGCGAACCGAAATACAAGGTTCTCTTCTCGAACCTGGACGACCGCGACGGCGGCGCCATCGTGACCGCCCTGGGCGCGATGAACGTTCCCTACCGCTACAACGAAAACGGCACCGCGCTGCTCGTGCCGGCCGACCGCGTCTATGACGCCCGGCTGCAGCTTGCGTCGCAAGGCCTGCCGCGCGGCGGTTCCGTCGGCTTCGAGCTGATGGACAACGCCCGCTTCGGCGCCAGCCAGTTTGCAGAGCAGATCAACTACCAGCGCGGTCTGGAGGGCGAGCTGGCCCGTTCGATCGAGGCCATGCACACCGTGCAGCACGCCCGCGTCCACCTGGCCATGCCGCGCCAATCGCTGTTCGTGCGTGAGCGCCAGGCGCCCACCGCCTCCGTGCTGCTGAACCTGTACCCGGGCCGCAGCCTGAGCGACGCGCAGGTTTCCGCAATTTCCTGGCTGGTGGCTTCCAGCGTGCCGGAACTGACTGCCGAAAGCGTGTCCATCGTCGACCAGAACGGCCGC
>DMTA01000133.1:3045-3367 GCA_003454835.1 Achromobacter sp.
AGAACGGCCGCCTGCTGTCCTCCCCGCTGGGCGAAGGCCGCGGCATGGACGCCGACCAGCTTCGCTTCGTGCGCGAGATCGAGCAACGCACCGTCGAGCGCATCCTCACCATCCTGAATCCCCTGGTCGGCCCCGGCAACGTGCACGCCCAGGCCACCGCCGACGTCGACTTCTCGCGCCGCGAGGAAACGTCCGAGGTCTACCGTCCCAACCAGGAACCTGGCCAGGCCGCCGTGCGCAGCCAGCAGACCAGCGATTCCACGCAGCGTGGCGTCGGCCCCGCCCAGGGCGTGCCCGGCGCGCTGTCGAACCAGGCGCCAGC
>DMTA01000168.1 GCA_003454835.1 Achromobacter sp.
CAAGAAGCCGAACGCCAAGGCGCCAAGGGCGTCCTGCTGCTGCCCCACTACCTGACCGAAGCCTCGCAGGACGGCATCGCCGCCCACGTCGAGCAGGTCTGCAAATCGGTCAACATCGGCGTCATCGTCTACAACCGCGCCCAGTCGCGCCTGTCGGCCGACAGCCTGGCCCGCCTGGCCGACCGCTGCCCCAACCTGGTCGGTTTCAAGGACGGCATCGGCGACATCGAATCGATGGTCCGCATCCGCCGCAAGATGGGCGACCGCTTCTCGTACCTGGGTGGCCTGCCCACCGCTGAAGTCTATGCCGCCGCCTACCGCGCGCTGGGCGTGCCGGTCTACTCGTCGGCCGTCTTCAACTTCGTGCCCAAGATGGCCATGGAGTTCTACCACGCCATCGCCGCCAACGACAGCGACACCACCAACCGCCTGCTGGACGATTTCTTCCTGCCCTACCTGGAAATCCGCAACCGCAAGGCCGGCTATGCCGTCAGCATCGTCAAGGCCGGCGCCAAGCTGGTCGGCCACGACGCAGGCCCCGTGCGCGCACCGCTGACCGACCTGACCGGCGAAGAAATGGAAATGCTGCAAGCGCTGATCAAGAAGTCCGGCGCCGAGTAATCGACCCGTACCGATCCATGCGCGTTTAGCCGCCAGAACGCCCTCCGTCGGAGGGCGTTTTGCTTCTTGATGCAAAGAAAAGTTGGCGGAAATCGCCCCGTATGTTGTCATATGGCCCCAGCGCATCCTTGCGGTCGCGTGCTGTTGGCGCAGCCGATCCCATCGGGCCGGACACCCGTGGGGCATCAGAGGAACGCGTACACTTGCGGCTGCGCGCCAGGCCGCCAGCCTCGCCCGCAGCGATTTTCCCTATAAGAGAGACAATGCAAACTCCCGCCCGGCCTCCCCGCTCGCGCCTGACCGATTTCGTCATCGAGGAACTGACCAAGCGCCTCGATGCGCGACAGTACCGCGCCGGCGACAAGCTGCCCTCCGAGCACGCGCTGTGCGACGAGTTCGAGGTCAGCCGCACCGTCATCCGCGAAGCCGTGGCCTCCATGCGGCTGAGCGGCCGCCTGGTCAGCAAGCCCGGCATCGGCGTTTTCGTTACCGAAGACCGCGAAAAGCCCATCGATTTTGTCGTGGAGCCCGCCACCGACCCGCGCTGGGCACTGCACATCATGGAATTGCGCGCCGGCCTTGAAGTGGAAGCCTGTGGGCTGGCGGCAGAGCGCCGCAGCGCGGCGGATCTGAGCGGCATCGTCGAAGCCTTTGACGCCTTCAACCGCGCCACCCGCGACATGGAAGCCGCCGTCAAGGCCGATTATGAATTCCACCTGTCGATCGCCCGCGCGTCGAACAATCCGCACTTTCCGGCCCTGCTGAAGGCGGCGGTGCGCGACGTGATGCTCGATCTGAACATCAAGCACGGCGGTAAGACGCCCGAAGAACTGGAAACGTACGAGATCCGCAACGTACGTGAACACGAAGCCATCCTGACGGCCATCATGCGCCGCGACCCCGGCGCCGCGCGCGCTGCCATGGCGCGCCACCTGGGCGACAGCATCGCGCGGTACCGCAAGCTGCTGTCCCATCCCCCCGCCATTTAGGCGCCACCCGCGTGCCCTCCCGTGAAGCCAATTACGGGAATCCCCTTACTTGTTTACTTGTATGACGGCTGCCATCATACGTCTTATTGCATAACGTAATACGACGCGGCTTCAGTACTGCCTGCGTCTTCCGCGATCCGTAAGACCTGCCGTACCAGTGCCGCCGATGAGCCCCATTCTTACCCTCCGCAGTACGTACCACCCCTACGCCACGCGCATTCACCGGCGCACCGCCTGACCGGCCCAGAGCCGGCGCTTTTCCCCCAATTCCCGTACCCCGTCCGAATGCGCGACGCACCCTCCCCGGCTTGCCGGGGCGGACCCCGCACGCTTGGCCGTTTTCGACCCCTCCGCTTTTCAATCACTTTCGATCCCCAGGAGAAATCTCCATGCGCAAGTTTCTGAGCTCCGCCGTTGCGGCAACCCTGCTGTGCGTCGCGTCTGGCGCGCAGGCCGGCGTGACGTTTGACGCCGTCAAGAAAAAGGGCTTTCTGCAGTGCGGCTTTGCCGGCATTCCCGGTTTCTCGGTGCTCGACAGCAAGGGCGAATGGACCGGCCTGGACGTGGACATGTGCCGCGCCGTCGCGGCCGCCATGTTCGGCGATGCCTCCAAGGTGAAAGGCAACGTGCTGACCGCGCAGGCCAAGTTCACGGCGCTGCAGTCCGGCGAAATCGACATGCTGTCGCGCAACACCACGCAGACGCTGACCCGCGACACCACGCTGGGCCTGATCGGCGTCGGCGTGAACTTTTATGACGCCCAGGGCCTGATCGTGAAGAAGGCGATGAACGTCAAGAGCGTGAAGGAACTGGACGGCGCCACCATCTGCGTGCAGCCCGGCACCACCACCGAACTGAACCTGGCCGACTACTTCCGCAGCCGCGGCCTGACGTTCAAGCCGGTGCTGGTCGAGAACTACGACGAAAACTTCCGTCTGCTGGAATCGGGCCGCTGCGACGCCTACACCAACGACAAGTCCAACACGGCCGCCAACATGCGCACGCGCCTGGCCAAGCCCGACGACTGGGAAATCCTGACCGAGAACCTGTCGAAGGAACCGCTCGGCCCCATGGTCCGTCAGGGCGACGAACAGTGGTTCAACGTCGTGCGCTGGTCGCTGAACGCGATGCTGGAAGCCGAGGAATATGGCATCACGTCCAAGAACGTGGACGAAATGTTGAAGAGCACCAACCCGAACGTCCAGCGCATCCTGGGCGTGACGCCGGGCATGGGCAAGAACCTGGGTCTGGACGACAAGTGGGCCTACAACATCATCAAGCAGGTGGGCAACTACGGCGAAAGCTATGACCGCGCCATGGGCAAGGACAGCCCGCTGAAGCTGGACCGCGGCCTGAACAAGCTGTGGACGCAAGGCGGCCTGATGTACGGCTGGCCGGTGCGCTAAGCACGGTCCACGCGGCTCCGCCCTGTGCGGAGCCGCGCTTCATTTCCCCGGCCCGCGGGCACGCCCGCGCCAGAACACTCTTTACGCAGCAACACCATGAACAGCATCGTCAACGCCCGACTCAAACAGATCAAACCCTCGCCCAGCATGGCCGCCAAGATCGTCGTGGACGAACTCCGTCGCCAGGGCCGCGAGATCGCCGACTACACGCTGGGCGAGCCCGACATGCCCACGCCCGCGCACATCGCGCGCGCCGGCCAGGAAGCCATCGCGGGCGGCGACATCCGCTACACCAGCCCGAACGGCACCGTCGGTCTGCGCAAAGCCATCGCCAACAGCCTGGAACAGACCATTGGCGTGCGCTACGGCATGGACCAGATCACCGTAGGCGCCGGCGCCAAGCAGATCATCGCCGCCGCGCTGACCGCCAGCCTGGAGCCGGGTGACGAAGTCATCGTCTGCGCGCCGTACTGGGTTTCCTATCCGGACATGGTGCTGCTGGGCGAAGGCAAGCCGGTCGTCGTCACCGGCCCCGAGTCGCAAGGCTTCAAGCTCGACGCCGCCACGCTGGAAGCCGCCATCACGCCGCGCACGCGCTGGCTGATCCTGAATTCGCCCAGCAATCCCAGCGGCGCCGTGTACAGCGCCACCGAGCTGCGCGCGCTGACCGACGTGCTGCTGCGCCATCCCCACGTGTGGATCCTGAGCGACGAGATCTACGCGCCCTTCACCTACAGCGGCCAGGCCCACGCATCGCCGGTGCAGGTCGAGCCCAAGCTGGTTGAGCGCACGCTCGTCGTCAACGGCATGTCCAAGTCCTACGCCATGACCGGCTGGCGCGTCGGCTACGGCGCCGGCCCGGCCGACCTCATCAAAGCGATGAGCACCGTCATGTCGCAAAGCACCTCGTGCCCCAGCGCGATCTCGCAAGCGGCGGCGCAGGCAGCCCTGGAAGGCGATCAGTCCAGCGTCACGGAAATGGTCGAAATCTTCAAGAAGCGCCGCGACCTCATCGTGAGCCGCCTGAACGCCATCCCGGGCATTTCGTGCGCCATGCCCGACGGCGCGTTCTATGTATACGCCAACGTGCAGGGTCTGATCGGCAAGAAGGGTCCCGACGGCGAGCTGAAGACGGACCTGGACGTGAGCCTGTTCTTCCTGCGCGAAGCGGGTGTGGCGGTGATCGACGGCGGATCGTATGGCCTGTCGCCGTACGTGCGCTTCTCGTTCGCGACCTCCACCGAGGTCATCGAACAAGGCATGGATCGCCTGACCGTTGCGGTCAGCGCCCTGATGGCGGGCTGAACCGTGGCGCAGCACACCGCTCAACACCCGGTGCAGCGCCCGCCGCGCCGGGTCTCCTGGAATGATCCGGCCACGCGGGCGCTGGTTTACCAGGCGCTGGCCCTGGCGCTCGTCGGGGCCGGCGTCTGGTTCCTGGTCCACAACACGCTGCACAACCTGTCGCTGCGCAACATCGCGACAGGTTTCGGCTTTCTCAACCGCGAGGCGGGTTTCGCCATCGGCGAATCCGTCATCGCCTATGGGCCTGCGGACACTTACGGACGCGCCATCTTCGCCGGCATCCTGAACACGCTGCGCGTGGGCCTGCTGGCGCTGATTGCCGCGACGATCCTGGGCGTTTTCATCGGCATCGGGCGTCTGTCCAAGAACTGGCTCGTCAACAAGATCACTTCGGTGTACGTCGAGGTGATGCGCAACGTGCCGCTGCTGCTGCAGCTGTTCTTCTGGTACGCGCTCATCACCGAGAACATGCCCGGCCCCCGGCAGGCGCACAATCCGCTGCCCGGCGTCTTCATCTCCAACCGCGGCCTCAAGGTGCCGGGGCTGGAAGGCGCCTCGCTGGACTGGGTGCTGTTCGGACTGGGGCTGGCCATCGTGGCGATCATCGCCGTGGGACATTGGGCCACCAAGCGCCAGGAGGCGACGGGTCAGCCGTTCAAACTGGGTCGCACAGCCATCGGCCTGCTGGTCGCATTCCCGATCATCGGTTGGCTCGCCAGCGGCGCATCGCTGTCGCTGGACATGCCCGCGCTCAAGGGCTTCAACTTCGTCGGCGGCCTGACGCTCTCGCCGGAGTTCGTCGCCCTCTTCCTGGGCTTGACCGTCTATACGTCCGCCTTCATTGCGGAAGTCGTGCGCTCGGGCATCCAGGCCGTCAACAACGGCCAGTGGGAAGCGGCCGGCTCGCTGGGCCTGCCGCGCCGGCTGGTGCTGCGCCTGGTGATCCTGCCGCAGGCGTTGCGCGTCATCATCCCGCCGATGACCAGCCAATACCTGAACCTGCTGAAGAACAGCTCGCTGGCGGTGGCTATCGGCTATCCGGACATCGTGTCGGTGGTGAACACCACGCTGAACCAGACGGGCCAGGCCATCGAGGGCATCCTCATCATCATGGCCGCCTACCTGACCGTCAGCCTGTCGATCTCGATATTCATGAACTGGTACAACAAGCGCATCGCGCTGGTGGAGCGTTGAGATGAGCAGCACTACGCAAACCCTGAGCGCAAACGTCGCGCCGCCCGGCGCCCAAACCGGCGCCTGGGCCTGGATGCGGTCGCGCCTGTTCTCCTCGCCGCTCAACATCCTGATCACCGTGCTCGTGGCATGGTGCCTCTTGATGGCCTTGCCGGCGCTGGTGGAATGGGCCTTCATCAAGGCCAGCTTTGACGCGACCAACGCGCAGGAATGCCGCGCGGCCGGCGGCGCCTGCTGGGCGTTCATTGTCGAAAAGCACCGGCTGATCCTATTCGGCACCTATCCGTTCGACGAGCAGTGGCGTCCGTTGATCGCCACCGGCATCCTGATCGCGGTGATCGTGGCCAGCGGCATGCGCCGTTTCTGGAACGGCAAGCTGGCGCTCATCTGGACCCTGGGCCTCGCGGCGGTGTCCGTGCTGATGTGGGGCGGCGTGTTCGGCCTGACCTACGTCGAGAACGCCCGTTGGGGCGGCCTGCCGCTGACCCTGATCCTGGCGACCTTCGGCATTGCCTTCGCGTTTCCGATCGGCGTGCTGCTGGCGTTGGGACGCCGCTCGAAGATGCCGGCCATCAAGGCGCTGTGCGTCGTGTACATCGAGCTGATCCGCGGCGTGCCGCTCATCAGCCTGCTGTTCATGTCGTCGGTCATGCTGCCGCTCTTCCTGCCGGAAGGCTTCACCATCGACAAGCTGCTGCGCGCGCAGATCGCGATCATCATGTTTGCCGCGGCGTATATCGCGGAAACGGTGCGCGGCGGCCTGCAGGCCATTCCGAAGGGGCAGTACGAAGGCGCGGATTCGCTGGGCCTGAACTATTGGCAGCAGATGCGCAAGATCATCCTGCCGCAGGCGCTCAAGATCGTGATCCCGCCGCTGGTGGGCATCTTCATCAGCCTGTTCAAGGACACGTCGCTGGTCGTGATCATCGGCATCTTCGATCTGACGCTGGCGGCCAAGGCGGCCCTGTCCGACGCGGCATGGCGAGGTTTCGGGGTGGAGGCCTATCTCTTCATCTCGCTCATCTACTTCGTTTTCTGCTATTCCATGTCCAAATACAGCCGCGCGCTCGAACAGCGCCTGGCCACCGGGCACGCCCGGTAAACCCGAAGGAGAACAGGCATGTCCGATGCCATCATTCGTCTGCAGGACGTGAACAAGTGGTACGGCCAGTTCCACGTGCTGCGCAACATCAATCTGAACGTCGCCCAGGGCGAGCGCATCGTGGTGTGCGGCCCGTCGGGCTCGGGCAAGTCCACGATGATCCGCTGCATCAACCGGCTGGAGGAACACCAGAAGGGCCAGATCATCGTCGACGGCACCGAGCTGACCAGTGACCTCAAGCACATCGAGACCATCCGCCGCGAAGTCGGCATGGTGTTCCAGCACTTCAATCTGTTCCCGCACCTGACGGTGCTGGAAAACCTGACGCTGGGCCCGATGTGGGTGCTGAAACAATCGCGCGCCCAGGCTGAGGCAACCGCCATGAAGTACCTGGAACGCGTCCGCATTCCCGATCAGGCCGCCAAATTCCCAGGCCAGTTGTCCGGCGGGCAGCAGCAGCGCGTGGCGATCGCGCGTTCGCTGTGCATGAACCCGAAGGTCATGCTGTTCGACGAGCCCACGTCGGCGCTGGACCCGGAAATGGTCAAGGAAGTGCTGGACGTGATGGTGACGCTGGCGCAGGAAAGCGGCATGACGATGATCTGCGTGACCCACGAGATGGGCTTTGCGCGTAAGGTGGCGAACCGCGTGATCTTCATGGATCGCGGCGAGATCATCGAGGAAAACAATCCGGATGATTTCTTCGATCATCCGCAGAGCGAACGGACCAAGCTGTTCCTGAGCCAGATCCTGCATTGACGCGCTGGAAAACCGCCAAGCAGTGCTTCAAGCCGCCTTCTTGCAGGGCGGCTTTTTTGTTTGGGGATTGCTTGGCGTCTCTGCAGCAAGCGTGCCCGAACAGGCGTTGAAGGACGCGCTCCAGACCCAGATCGGCCTGGGCAATCTGGACCGCATCCCTGCCGATGGCAAATGGCTGGACCTCGGCTACGCGGATTCGATCGCCGGCAAGGCCTACTGACGCGTGGTCAGAAACGGTGGCGCATGCCCACCGCGTACTGGGACTGATGCCAGGACGGATCGTCCCAGGCGCCGCGCATGTAGCCGTAGATGGCGTACACGTTAGTGCGCTTGGACAGGTCGTACACGTAGCCTGCCGAATAGATCTGCTGGGAATGCGTGGCGCCATCGCGTTCAAGCGCGCCGCCGCCGGGCAGGCTGCCCTGCCACGACGCCATCACGGTGCTAGCGCCCGTGCGCCAGGCGGCGCCCGCCATCACGCCATGTACGGTGCTGCCCGGAAAGTAGACGCGCTGCCCGGATGACGGCACGGCCGGAATCGTCGAGCCGTTGCGCATCACCGACCAGCCGGCATAAAGCGTGAACGCGTCCACCGTCGCTCGGCCTGCAAGCGTATACGCGTACGGCCGGCGGTCGGCCCCGGCGTTCGCCATGGCGGCCGATTGCACCGTCCCGTCCGCCCAGCTTGCGCCCTCGTAGGTTGCGGCGATCGAATAGCCTGGCTGATCGAACACCAGCGCGGCGCTGTACAACTTGTTGGTGGACACGGTCCGAAAGCCACCGCCGCCGTCGTAGTCCAGGCTGGCGTCCACGCCCGCGCGCAGGCCGCCCACGGAGGGACTCCAATACGCCACCGTGTTGTCGGCGCGATTGGCGTTGTACGGCAGCAGCGCGGTCTGCGCGCCGGTGATCAGGTACGACGCCAGGAACGCATCGTAGTCCGCCAGCGTGGCGGACGACACCGAGGTCTGCCGCCCCAGCCGAAGGTCGCCAAAACCGCCCGACACCCCCACCCACGCCGCGCGCCCGAACAGGCGCCGGCCTTGCGCCGAGTTGCCGTTGTTGGCCAGAAAGCCGCTTTCCAGCTGGAAATTGGCTCGCAGACCGCTGCCCAGGTCTTCGCTGCCGCGCAGGCCCCAGCGCGAGCCGGACTGCACGCCCGACTGCATGTTGATGGCGGTGCCGCGTTCCTGCGTGGAAAAGCCGGCGATGCTCAGGTCGACGACGCCATACAGCGTCACCGCGTCCTGCTGCGCGTCGGCCGCCCATGGGGCCATCAATGCCGCGACGCCCGCGGCAAACTTGCGTGCTGCCATCGTCTGCCTCACAGGTACTTGAGCCAGGCGATATCGCGGCGCGCGGCCTTCAGGCGTCCGAACCAGCGCACGGGCCAGAACAGCCCCACGGCCAGCAGGATCGAAATCACCCACACCGACGCCATGCCATCAACGCCGAAGTATTTGCCCTGGTTCAGGCCCCAGATCGCTTCGCCGCCGAGGTACAGCGCCTTCAACACGTACAAGTGCAGCAGGTAGAAGAACATGGGCGCGGCGCCAAACACGCACAGCGCGCGGACCCAACCGGCCGATTGCGCGCGTTCGATCAGGACCAGCAAGCACAGTCCCAAACCCAGTGTCAGCAGCAGGAACATCAGCGACGGCGGGTATTTGGTGATGTTCACAAAGCTCATGACGGTATGGAGCGTGTCGTCCTGCACCGCCCACTTTTGCGACTGCCCGTAGCCATTGAGCGCGCGCAGGACCACAAAGCCCGCCACCGCCGCCAGCCCGGCCGTCCACAGACGGCGCTGGCGCACGGCGGCGTCCGAACCAGGCTGGAACCACGGTCCGGCCGCGTACCCCAGCGCAATCACGCCGATCCACGGCAGCAACGGGTACGACGTGCGCAGGCGCAGCGTGTCGCTGACTTCGATCCAGCCGCGATCATGCAGCACTGCCCACGGCACGTGCATCACGTGGCCGGCGGCAAAGTGCACGGCATCCAGCGCGTTATGGCCGGCGACCAGCACCACGCCCACGACAACCAGCGCCCAGCGCGGCAGCCACAGCAAAGCGGCCAGCGACAGCATGGACAGGCCGATCACCCAGATCACCTGCAGGTACACGACGGAGGGCGGAAACTGGAAGGTCCACGCGAAGTTCACGACGATGACTTCGAGCGCGATCAGGAAGGCGCCCCGCTTGGCCAGAAACGCGGCGGTGGCGCCGCGGTCGCCGGCCTTCGCGCCATACAGCCAGGCCGACAGGCCCGTCAGAAAGACGAACACCGGCGCGCACAGGTGCGCCAGCAGGCGCGAGAAGAACAGGTCTGGCGGCGTGGCGGACACGTCCATCGGGTCGCCGACCTGGTGATGCAGGAAAAAGGTTTCGCGCACGTGGTCGAGCAGCATGATGACGATGACCAGGCCACGCAGCGCGTCGATGGAACGCAGCCGGGTGGCGGCGGGATGGGAAATGAGAGATGCCATGTAGATGCGGGATGCGGGAGATGCGTGAAATGCAGGCAGCACGCCGGAAGGCGCGCCGCGCGAAAAAAGGCAGAATAGTAATGTAATAACATTACCATTCCAAGACAAATCGGCTTCTTTTTTCACGTCCGCAAATCAGAGCCACGCCGTTTAAATCCTTGCGCCAGCACCGCTTTCCGCGTCTTAACAGGATCTTGAGACGCGCCTCCCTAGAATCCGGAACGATTCTCATTGAGGCACTTAAGATCGCCATGGCGCAACAACAAAAAACGCATTCACAGGGCGCGTTTGCCCTGAAAACCTTGGGCATGGCGCTGGGCGCCGCCGCCTCCACGCAGGCCCACGGCCAGACGCCCCCGGCAGACAACGCGGTACTCCTGGCGCCCGTTACCGTGCAGGCCGACGCCCCGCCCTTCAAGGCAGACCGCGTCCAGTCCGGCAAATTCACCGAGCCGTTGCTCGACACCCCGCAAAGCATCACCGTCGTGCCCCGCGCCGTGCTGGAAGAGCAGCAGGCCAAGAGCCTGCAGGACGTGCTGCGCAACGTGCCGGGCATCACGTTCAGTTCGGGCGAAGGCAATCTGGGCTGGGGCGACATGTTCACGATCCGCGGGTTTTCGGCGGAACAGAGCATTACCGTGGACGGCATCCGCGACGCAGGGCTGTCCAGCCGCACCGACATCTTCAACCTGGAGCAGGCCGAGGTCTTCAAAGGCACGGGTTCCATCGAATCCGGCATCTCGGCCGTAGGCGGCAGCGTCAACCTGGCCAGCAAGGAAGCCCGCCTGGGCTCGTTCTACAAGATGTCCGGCGGTCTGGGTACGGATCATTACCGGCGCATCACCGCGGATCTGAACCAGGAACTGACCGACAGCGCCGCCCTGCGCATCAATCTCATGCGCCACCACAACGGCGTCGCGGAACGCGACGTGACAGAGTTCGACCGGTCCGGCGTCGCGGCCTCGCTGGCGATGGGCCTGGGTTCGCCCACCCGTGTCACCGTGAACTACCTGCATCAGGAAGACGACAACATTCCCGACGGCGGCGTGCCGATCCAGCGCGGCACCGGCGGCAAGCGCATGCCGAACGTCGCGCGCAACGCCTGGTACGGCGACCCAAACCTGTACACGGAGCAGACGCGCACCGATCAGGCCACGATGAAGGTCGAGCATGACTTCACCCAAGCGGCGCGCCTGACCAACATCAGCCGCTGGCAGCAGACCGACCGCATCGGCGTGCTGGCGCCGGCGCGCTTCAATTCCACGTCGCGCACGTCGTACGGCTACGAGGGCGCCGGGCCGCTGGTGCAAAGCGCCGACGGAATCGCGTCGTACAGCGGCTTCACGCCCCTGCGCGATCCCTCGCCCTATGCCCAGTTGCGCGGCAATGACTTCGGCACGTCCAAGCGCTACACCATCCTGGCCAACCAGACCAACCTGAACCTCGACTTCCATACCGACGGCATCAAGCATGCCGTGGTGACGGGCGTGGAGTTCTACAAGGAAACCTATGGCGATCATGCGCGCACGATCCGCGCGCCGTCGGTCAATCCGGTGTTCGACCTGCGCACCACCGGCGGCGTGGACATGGGCGGCGTGGATACGCTGAAGGGCAATTCGGGCAACAAGGCCGAAGTCTTCAACGCCGGCCTGTATGCCGCGGACACCGTGACGTTCAATCCGCAATGGATGCTGCAAGGCGCCCTGCGCTACGACCGCTACCGCGTCACGCAGACGGCGGGCGCCGCCACGCAGCGCGTCACCGACGGCGCCTTCAGCGGCCGCATCGGCCTGACGTACAAGCCCGTGGAGAACGGCAGCATCTACGTGTCATACAGCCAGGCCGCGCAACCGTCGGCCATGGGCGCGTCCACCAACAACAACATCTATGGCGCCACCGGCTCCGACACCTACAAGCCGGCCGTCGCCCGCACGTGGGAACTGGGCACGAAGTGGGACGTGGCGGGCGGCGACTTGTCCTTAACGGGCGCCCTCTTCCGTACGGATCTGACGGATTCGTGGGAGTACGGCGACGACGCCACCGACGTCGTGCGCGCCCTGCCCGCCAAGCGCGTGGACGGCATCGAGCTGGGCCTGTCGGGCAACATCACGCCGCGCTGGTCCGCCTTTGCCGGCGTCAGCGCCATGAAGAGCCGCATCACCAAGGGCTCGAACCAGGGCGAAGAAGCCAAAAACGTGCCGGACCTGTCGTTCAATCTGTGGACCACTTTTGCGGCCACGGAAGACCTGTCGCTAAGCTATGGCGCGCAGTATGTGGGCAAGCGGCGCTATACGGACAACAAGTACGTCGGCGGCAAGAACAACAATAGTTCCACCGTATCCGGTCCCTACGGCACGCATCCGGTCTGGGTGCGCGACAACGAGAAGGCGCCGTCCTACTGGCTGCATTCCGTGGCGGCGCGCTACCGGTTGAACAAGAACGTGACGCTGGGCGTGAACGTGGACAACCTGTTCAACAAGTTCTATTACAGCCGCATCGGCGCCTCGCTGGACGGCTTCCAGCTGTACGGGGTGCCGGGCGCGGGACGCACGGCACTGTTCACGGCCGACGTCGCGTTCTAACCCGCAGGAGCCGGCGCGGGGCCGGCCAGGTCCACCCGGAACTGGCTGCCCTGCCCGGGCCGCGACTGAAGCGAGACGCGCCAGCCCTGGTGTTCGCAGATGCGCTGCACCAGGGACAGGCCCAGTCCCAGATTGCCATCGTCGGGCTGATCGCCGCGCACGAACGGGTTGAAGATGGCGGCCTGACGCTCCAGCGCAATGCCGGGGCCGTTGTCGTTCACCTGCACGAAATCGGGCCCTGCAGTGACGACGATGCTGGCCTGCGGTCCGGCGTACTGGAGCGAATTGCGGATCAGGTTTGACAGCACCGCGCGCAGCAGCGGCGCGGGGAACAGCAAGGCCTCGTCCTGTGCACCGGCCGCCGCCAGCGTCAACTGCATGCCGCGCCGCTGCGCCACCGGCGCCCAGGC
>DMTA01000579.1 GCA_003454835.1 Achromobacter sp.
ACCGATGCCGGCCCGGCCGGGGCAAACGCCCGTGGGGCCGCTGACGCCTGCGCCCGCCTTGCCGCGATAGGCGCGGCGCTGCCGCATTATTCGTTGCGCATCACTCGTTGCGCATCACGCATTGCACTACTCGTCGCACATCCGGAGGCTGTCGCGGTACGGCCCGGCCTGTGTCATGGCAGCCAACACCTCGTGCAGTGTCGCCTGGACGATCTTGACGGCCTGCGTCAACGGACGGCTCGATGCCGTCGCCACCATCAGGCGCGTGGACAAACCTGGATCGACGATCCGTCGGGCAATCAGCTTGCCCGACGCGACTTCATTCATCACCGCGGGCAGCGCCAGCACGGTGTGCGCCAGGCCTTCGACAACGATGTCCTTCATCAGCTCCAGCGCATCCATTTCGAAGGCCACGTTGAGCGGCATGTCGGCCTGCGTGGCGGCCTGTTCGAGCGTGCGGCGCAGGCCGTGATTGCGTGTAGGCAGCGCCAGCGGCAGGTCGCGCAGTGCCGAAAACGGGATGGCGGGCATCGCTCGTGCGGCGGGCGACAGGCCTTGCGGCGGGGACACCAGCGCTAGGTCCAGTTCGGCCAGCGGTGAGACGGCGATGTGCTGCGAACGCCGCGCGTCGTGCAGCACGGCGATATCGACGCGGGCATTGGTCAGCCACTCATGCACGTAGCCGCTGTAACCCGTGATGACGTTGAGCTGGATGCGCGGATGGCGCCGCCAGACCTCGGCCACCAACCGCATGCCCACCATGTGACAGAGCGTGGGCGTGAGTCCCAGCATCACCTGGCCGGACGGCGATTTCTGGTCGTTGTGGAACTCGGTCACCACGTGGTCCATCTGGCGCATGAGCGGACGCAGCCTGTCCAGCAGCTTTTCGCCGTCGGGCGTCAGCGAGACGCCCCGCCCGTTGCGGTAGAGCAGGGCGCAGCCGCATTCGTCTTCCAGCTTGCGCACCTGCCGGCCAAGCGCCGACTGGGCGATGCCCAGCACCGATGCCGCGCGGGAAAAGCTGCCCAGATCCGCGACGTGGATCAGGTTTTCGATCTTGCGTAGGTCCATCGTCTCCGGAGCGCAGCGCCCACGCCGCCGCGCGCGCCGCTGTCTCATTCTTGTATATCTGGTTGCCAGAGTATGCCTAGTTGGGCGTGGGATGCCAATCTAGAATGCCCTGGACCTTTTCCTGCCGGGGCTTCCCAGATGACCGCATCCGCAACACCGAACACCTCCGCCCACGCGTTGATCCGGGTGCTGGCCGCCAACGCGATCGACCGCGTGTTTGTGGTGCCCGGCGAAAGCTATCTGGGCGTGCTGGACGCGCTGCATGACTTTCCCGGCATCGATGTAGTGACCTGCCGCCACGAAGGCGGCGCCGCATTCATGGCCTGCGCCGACGCGCGCCTGACCGGGCGCCCCGGCGTGGTGATGGTCTCGCGCGGCCCGGGCGCCGCCAATGCCGCGATCGGCGTGCATGCCGCGCAGCAGGACGCGGCGCCAATGATTCTGCTGATCGGTCAGGTGCCGAAAAAGGACGTGCGCAAGGAAGCGTTCCAGGAAATCGACTATCAGAAGATGTTTGGCTCGATGGCCAAATGGGTGGTCGAGGTGACCACGCCCGAAGAATTGGCAACGGCCGCCTTCAAGGCCGTGCGGGTGGCGATGGCGGGCACGCCGGGCCCCGTGGTGATGGTGGTGCCCGAGGATGTGCAGCAGGCGATCGTGGACCAGCACGACTGGACGGCGACGCCCGAGAGTCCGTCTCAGCCCGCTTCCGACGGGTTGGAACGCATCCACGCATTGCTTGCGCGCGCGCACAGGCCGCTCATCATCGCCGGCGGCGGATTCAACGCCCCGGGCGGCCGCGAGACCTTGATGCGCCTGGCGGAACGCCACACCATTCCGGTGGCTGTCTCGTTCCGCCAGCACGATCTGTTTCCCAATACGCATCCGCTCTATGCCGGCGATCTCGATCTGGCGACGCCGGCCTCGCAGGTGGCGGCGCTGGATGGCAGCGATCTGATCCTGGCGCTTGGCACGCGGCTGGGCGACATCACGACGCAGGGCTACACCTTTCCTGCGCATCCGCGGCCGCGGCAGACCTTGGTGCATTGCTATCCCGATGCGCATATCGTGAACCAGCACTTCGCGGCTGACGTAGGGCTGGTGGCCGATCCCGCGGCCACGGCGGCGGCGCTGGCCGGGCTGCCCGCCACGGGCGGCGGACTGGCGCGCGAGGACTGGGCCGCCACGCTGCGCACCATCCGGCAACAGACGGCGGCATGGCCGCAAGCGGCAGAGCAGGCCGCGGACGACGGCATTCCTTTCGTCGCAGTGGTCAAGGCGTTGGAAGCGCAGGCGCCCGCGGACGTTGCAATCTGCCTGGACGCCGGCACCTTCGCCGCGCCGGTGTATCGCCACTTTCCATTCGCATTTCCGCAACGGCTGCTGGCGTCGCAGTCGGGCGCCATGGGCTATGGCACGCCGGCGGCCATCGCGGCGCAGTTGCGCGATCCGAAGCGGCGGGTCGTGTGCATGGCAGGCGACGGCGGCTTCGCGATGACGGGCAACGAGATGGCTGCAGCCGCCGAGCGTGGATTGCCCATCCTGTTCATCGTCGCCAACAACAATTGCTACGGGTCGATCCGACTGCACCAGGCGCGCACGTACCCGGGGCGATACGTGGGAACGAACCTGGCCAGCCCGGACTTCACGCTGGTGGCCCGTGCCTACGGGCTGCAGGCCGAATACGTGACGCGCGCCGATCAACTGAATGATGCGATCGCGCGTGGCCTGGCGGCGGACGCGCCGCATCTGCTGGAGGTGCGCACCAGCCTGGGCGCCATTCTGCCGGCGAGTGTGAGCCACGCGGCAGGCAGCGACCTCGTGCCGCGCGGCGACTTTCACGATTTGTAGCCGGGGTCCTTGCGATCCATCAGGCGCAGCATGGCGGGCCATTCCAGTTCGCCGAATGGCCGGCGGGTGCCCGGCTGGTACAGCAGCCATGTCTTCTCGATGACCTCGGACGGCGGCAGGCAGAGCTCGCGCCCCGAACTCAGGGCATCCACCTGCGCCTTGCAGGCCATTTCCAGCCAATAGAGCGTGTTGAACGCCTGCGCAATCGACGGCCCCGCGGCCAGCAGCCCGTGATTGCGCAGAATCATCGCGTCGGACGATCCCAGATCCTCGACCAGGCGTTCGCGTTCGTCCAGGTCGATGGCGACGCTTTCATAGTCGTGATACGGAATCTTCGCGAACCGCATTGCGGTCTGCGTCAGCGGCAATAGGCCGCATTTCAGCGCCGACACGGCCATGCCCGCCCGCGTGTGCGTGTGGATGACACACGCCACGTCGTGCCGCGCGCCATGCACCGCGCTGTGGATCACGTAGCCCGCCGCATTGATGCCGTAACCGGACGGCTGATCGAGAATGTTGCCGGCCAGGTCGATCTTGACCAGGCTGGACGCGGTGATCTCGTCGTACATCATGCCGTAGGGGTTGATGAGCAGGTGGTCGTCGGTGTCCGGGATGCGGGCGGTGATGTGGTTGTAGATCAGGTCGCTCATGCCAAAGTGCGCGACCAGCCGATAGCATGCGGCCAGTTGGACGCGGGTGTCCCATTCCTGGCTGCTCATTTCCGCTTTTGTGTTCATGGTTGCCGACCCCCTGTCAGTCCGTGCCTTTCACGTTGAATTCGCGGACCACGTTGCCCCACGATTCGTACTCGGATTTCATCATCGCGCCGAACCGCGCCGGCGATTCGGTGGTGCGCACCTGCGCGCCCAGGTCCGCGAGCTCGTCGCGCACGGCGGCATCGGCCAGTACGGCGTTCATTTCGCGCGCCAGCTTTTCCTGGATGGCGGGCGGTATGCCGGCGGGCGCAATCAGCCCCAGCCAGGCGCCCATGTCGAAGCCCGGAAAGCCTTGCTCGGCGACGGTGGGTACGTCGGGCAGCGTCGGCACGCGCTCGGGCGTGCTGACGGCCAGTGCCTTCAGACGGCCCGCCTTTACCATTGCCAGCGACGACACCATCGTGTCGAAGGTTGCATATGTGCGTCCGCCCACGATGTCGGTCTGCGCCTGGCTGCTGCCCTTGTACGGCACATGCACCATCGTCGCGCCCGCCTTGGACAGCAGCACGGACGTCACCAGGTGGCTTGTCGTGCCAACGCCGGTGGTGCCGTAGGTGAATTGCCCCGGCTTGGCCTTCACTGTGGTCAGGAAGTCGGTCAGGTTGCGCGCCGGATTATCGGTGCTGACCACGAACAGATACGGCAGCCAGGTAATCAACCCGATGGGGGCAAAGTCCTTGCGTGCGTCGTAGTTCAGGTTGGAATAGACGTGCGGATTGATCGCCTGCGGCGCGGACGCGCCAATCATCAGCGTATAGCCGTCTGGCTTGGCGCGCGCGCCCAGGCCCGCGGCAATGGAGCCGCCGGCGCCCGGCTTGTTCTCCACGATGAACTGTTGTCCCATGCGCTGCGCCAAGCGCTCGCCCAGCATGCGCGCCACGGTGTCGGTGGCCGTGCCGGGCGGAAAGCCCACCAGAATGGTCACCGGCTTGGCGGGGTAGGGTTCGTCCTGGGCCCGCGCGGCGCCGGCGGCCCACAGCGTGGCTGCCAGCGTGACGGCCAGTAGTCTTGCGTGTCGCATCTGTCGTCTCTCCAGTCATTGTTCTTGAATGGCGGGAGAGCGATGGCGCCGGCCCGCGTCGGGTCAGGCTCCTCGACCGCCCCGACGCCTTTTACGGTCGCACACCGCAAGGGCGGCTTCAATGACACGGCGGGCCAAGCAGATAGCGCGAAACGGCATAGACGGCGCACGGCGCGGGTATGATGGGCTCCTTTGCGCCCGTCAACCTCCGCACCGGCCGCGCGCGCCGGTCTTTCCCAAGACGCCTCGCCATGACCGACCGCCTGCAGCAGACCCTGCGCCGTTTCGACGACTACAACGCCAAGGACCCGAACACGTTTACCTGGGAAGGCGAATCCTGTCCGCAGGAGCTGTTTCTGGCGCAAAAGCTGCACGACTGGGTCATGAAACTGGCGCCCGACGCGTCCGAGCCGCTGATTTTGGCATCCCGGTGCCAGCACATCGGCCGCTGGGAGATCGCCCGCGCCAGCTATCCCGAAGGCCGCATCGGCTACCTGACGTGGCGCAAGGCGCTGGCACGGCATCAAGCCGGCATCGCGCAGGAGATCATGAAAGATGCAGGCTACCCGCAGGCGGATGGCGAGCGCGTGGCGGCGATCCTGATGAAGCAGGGCATCAAGCAGGATGCGGACGTGCAGGTCATGGAAAACGCGCTGTGCCTGGTGTTCCTGCAATACCAGTACGAGGCCTTTTACCCGGCCCACGAAGACAAGATCGTCGAGATCCTGCGCAAGTCCTTGCTGAAGATGGACGGCGCGGGGCATCAGCAGGCCATGACGCTGTCCTATTCGGATAAGGGCATGGACTACATCAGGCAGGCGCTGGCGGCGCTTGAGGCGGCAGGCTAGATACTGCCGCGTGCACGCAGAAAGGCCTGCGCCCGGCCGGGAAACATGGTCCCGNNGGGCGCAGGCCTGTATTGCTTATGACGGGCTTATTCGTCGGACGCTTGGGGCGTGACGTCTGCCTGGGCGGCGTCAGTGGGCGTGACGTCTGCGGACGTCGCACCTGCGGACTTCACGTCGGCGGCTTTCACGTCGGCGGCTTTCGTGTCGGCGGCCTTCACATCCGCGGCCTTCACATCGACCGCTTTCACGTCCGGGGACGTCACGTCGGCAGGTTGCGTGTCATTGGCAGCGTCAGCAGCCGGCGCCGGCGTCTGCTCGGCAGCCGTCTGCGCCTTTTTCTCGGCCCGTGCGCGCGCGGCATTTCGCGACGCATTGCGCGATGCCATGCGCTTGGCGTGACGCGCTTCGTTGGCGGTCACGGCGCCGGCGGGTTCGCCGTTCAGGTCCACGCGCGGCGCGTCCTCGACCATGCTGGCCCAGTAGCGGCGGCCATCGCACCATGTCTTGACGGCTTCCTTGATCTGCGCCTCGTCGAGCTGCAGCTGCTCGGCGTGTTGCACCAGGTCCGCCAGCACGCCCAGCTTGAGCGGCAGCTTGGGCGCGGGGTTCTTGGGGAAGGCCTTGGGAAAGTGACGTTGCAGGCGCGAAATGGCGACGACCACGGGATCGACCGGCGTCTCGCGCTTCTCGGGACGCGGCGCGCGCTGGCCCTTGTCTCCGCCTTGCGCGCGCTTTGCCTTGTCGCCACCCTGCGGACGCGGACCCTTGCCGGCGCCTTGCGGGCGGCGCGGCTTGTCCGTGCCTTGCGGTCGCGATTCGTTCTTCGAGCCTGCCTTGTCAGGCGACTGCTTGATAAGCAATTCCCGGATCGCGGCTAATTGTTCTAGTCCCATGTGCTACACAAAAAAAAGGTTGAGGCGGCAAGCGTATCCGCTGCGCCGCCAGTTGTCGGCCTTTCAGCAGCCCTGAATACTGCTACCCGGAGATGACCACGAACAGCGCCAGCGACAGCAGAATGCCGAACGCGGCCAGGGCAAACGGCAGTAGTAGAACATACACGCCGCGTTCGTGCCCCCGTCCGTGCGCCAGACCGGCGGCAATCGACATCCGGACCGGCGAAAAAATCCCCATCGACGTGCCCGAAACGTGCAGCAACGCGGCGGCTGCTGGCATGTTCAGGCCCGCCTGAAGCGCTAATGATAGCTGGGAAGACATGAACAGGCTGTTCGGCGCGTTGCCGCTGTTGGCCAGAATACCGAACGCGCCGGCCAGAAGCGGTGTGATCAGGATAGTCCAGTCGCGCAGGCTCGAGAATAGTCCATCGGCATAGGCCCGCGAAATCCCCGCGCCCGCCAGCACCTCGGCCATCATTGCGAACAGAAAGACGGACATGACGGCATGACGACCTGTCATCCACGCGGCGCGCGACTGGGCTCGCAGCGCGCCTGGATGGCGCCGCCAGGCGGCCATGGCCACGGCCCCCGCGATCAGCCAGCTTCCCGCATGCAGAAAAGGCATCCATGCGGGCAAGTCCGCATAGGGTTTGACGTCCGCCAGGCCGGCAAGGCCCCGGTTCAGGCCGGGCACGAGCCGCGTGGCCACCAGCCAGGCGATGAGCGCGATATAGGGCAGGGCACGGCGTGCGGCGTCCAGCGCCTGCCCGCGATCTGGCCTGCGGTCTGCCAGGAAACG
>DMTA01000169.1 GCA_003454835.1 Achromobacter sp.
CGCCACGACCGGGGCCGGACCTTCGCCCGCGCGGGCCGTCGCATTGCCCGTCGCGTAGTCCACGCGCGCCGCACCCGCCGTGACGTTGAGCCGGTCGGCCCACACGCCGGCGTTGATTTCCAGCGTCCGGGCGATCAGGTCGACCTGGCTGGCGGCAGTTCCATTCAGCCCCTCCCCTTCAACGCGCAGCTTGCCGCCGGCGACGTCCAGCGCGATGTTGCCGTCAGGGCCCACCTGCGGGCGGCCCGTGGTGAGCGTGGCGCGGTCCGCGTTCAGGAAGCCGCAGCCGTTGCAGGTGATGCCTGCCGGATTGGCGACGATGACATTGGCGCGGTTGCCGGCGACTTCCAGCGTGCCCATCAGTTGCGACGGGTTGGGCGCGGTGACCTGATTCAGGATGGTGGTGGCGCGCTGGTTGCCCAGCATGACGTTGCCGGCCACCTGGCCGGCCAATTGCGTCTGGCTGGCGCCGCCGCTGTTGTTCAGCACCACGCCCGACGGCCCGACGTTGAATTGCGTGTAGCGGTTATTGGAGACCCCGCCCGCCGACGGCGGCGCAATATTGACGACGGGCACGCCGTTGCTGACGCCCACGATCGGCTTCTGGCCGGGCACGCTCTTGTCCACGGAAATTGGCAGCGTCTGCGCCAGCACGGGCGTCCAGACTTGCGTGAAGACGATGGACCAGACGATCAACGAACGAAGCTTGGACATCATGCGCACCTGACGGGGAACAGCGGATTTAGAACTCGAACATCAAGGCCATCGCGAAGACGGTCGATGCGGTTTTGAGCGATTCGGGCTTTTTCAACGGCCAGCCGGCGGACAGGTCGTAGCTGGCGTTAACGTACGGGATGGAGAGGCGTCCCCGCAGGCCGGCGACGGCGCCGACCAGCGTGCGGCCGGACAGGTACGCGGCGGAGGGGCCGCCCACGCGGCCGACGTCGACGCCGGTGTAAAGCTGCTGTCCAGGAAGGCCGGTCACGGCGTCGAGGTTGAACGACAGGTCGTTGCGCAGCGTCCAGCCGTCTTCAGCTGCGAGCGTCATCTGGCCGTCGAAGCCGCGTACGGCGTAGCGGTTTCCGATCGTGAAATAGTCGGCGGGCAGGATGGCCGTCTTGGCGTGCTGGATCTGCCAGTTGGCCTGATAGGCAAGGGATTGCTCGGCGATCTGAAACGGTAGATACAGCCCCGCATTGCCGGTGAGGATGGTGCTGCGCCCATTCCAGTCAGGATCGCCGTAGACGTAGCCGGGTGCGTCGGAGAACTGCGGCAACGTGCCGCGCACGCCGCCGCCGATGTCGAGCACCGCGCGGCCGACGTAGTGGCGATGCCCGTAGGCGATCTCGTAGCCGGTGACGTCGCGGCGCTGGACGTCGATGGCTACGTCGTTCAGGGTGCTGTCGGTGCGCTTGCGCAGCAGGGTGAACGACAGATTGCCCTTGTAGGCGGTGCCGCGGTACGGCACGACCGACACGCCCGCCTGGATCTGCTTGGTGGTGCCGCCGTAGACAATGGGTTCTTCAAAGCCGGCCACCGTCTGGCGGTAGGTGGATTTGCTGGCGCCCGCAAAGACGGTCCAGTAGCCGAACGGCAGGCTGTAGTTGATGGAGGCGGCGCGCGTGTTGGAGTCGGTGTCGCGCCAGTGCGCGTTGCTGTTCCACGAGACCGATAGCTGGTCGTACAGGAACAGCGGGGAATCCAGCGTCAGGCCTGCATTGATCTGGTATTTGCCAACGGTGTCCATGCCGCCGTTGTCGCCGCCCAGATAGCCGTGCCAGCGCTTGCCGGTGCCGGGCTTGATGAGGATGTCGGAGTCGCCCAGTTCTGGACCCGGCGCGATGTCGATGGCGGCGTCGGCCTGGCTGCCGAGACGGCGGATGTTCTCGAGCGCCTGGTCCAGGTCGCGTTGGTTCAGTTCGCCGCCCGGGCCGGTGGGCAGCGCCGTGCGCCACCAGCCAATGGCATCCTGGCTCTGGACGGCTGAGATGCGGCCCGGCAGATACTTCAACGTCAACGTCCCGGCCGCCAGCGACTGCTCGGGCACGACGACGCGCGCGGTGACAAGGCCGTCGTCGATCAGTAAGCCGATCAGGTGTTCCTGCAGCGCCCGCAGCCCGCGGCCGCCGATGCATTCGCCCAGGACGGCCGCCGTAGCGCTGGCCAGGCGTTCTGAAGGTTCGGCGCCCTCCCAGATCACTTCCCGGGTGGCAAAGCAGGGCGTTTCAGCGGGCAGGACCAGGCCTCGCGCGGGATCGGCAGACGGCGCCGACAGCACGTCGGGCCGCTCGGCGGCGCGGGCGCGCTGCGCGTCGATTTCCTGCTCTTGCCGGCGCTGGATTTCGGCGGCGCGCTGGGCCGCTTCGGGCGCCGATTGGGCCACTGCTGACCCTGCGGGCGCCAGCGCGATGATCGCCGCCAATATCAACCCTGCCTGCTGAAAGTGCTGCGATCCGCTCATACGACTGGACGCCAACGGCCATCCGCCGCGCGTCATCTCCTGTTATTCGAATTGGGTGGTGATTTTGCCGATCAATACGGTTTATGACAATATATATCTATTGTTTCAGTATCGATTTTTGCCACCAGACCACTTGTTGTTGTCCGTATGGCTCACGTTGCCAGCTTTTATTGATATTTCTCAGAAACGAAACTCGGCTCCGTAACAAAACGAGATCGAAATCCAACCCACGCGCTTACATCAAGCGCCTTTGTAATTCGCGGCGAGAAACGCACAAATCAGAGAAATCCGAAAACTCGGGCCGGGTAATCCCGGATGCCCGCATAACTACAAATCGTCAATAATTCGCCAACGTTTTGTCGCCGATCCGTCCCCTTGCCTGCCTCACCCATGCCTGTATCCGTCCGGGACGCCATCGTTTCGTCTTCCCACCTCGCCTCGTCCGCCCCTGAGCTGTCGGAGGTCGAGTTCGGCCTGATCATCGCGTCGCATGCGTTCAATCGCTGGATGGTGCGTTGCATGGCGTGCGCGGGACTGCCCGAGCTGACGTCGCTGGACATCCTGGTGCTCAACCATGTGTTCCATCGAGGTCGGGGCAAGAAACTGGCGGACATCTGCTTCACCCTGAATGTCGAAGACACCCACCTGGTGAATTACTCGCTCAAGAAGCTGGAGCGCCTGGGTGTGGTGCAAAGCGCCAAGACCGGCAAGGAAGTGATCTACACCACGACCGACGCCGGCGCGGCCGCGATCCAACGCTATGCCGAGGTGCGCGAGCAGTGCCTCGTCAAGCCGTTCATCGATTCCCCCGCCGCGGACGACGCCAGCCATCAGCTGGCCAACACCCTGCGCGCCCTCTCGGGTCTATACGACCAGGCCGCCCGCGCCGCCACCTCGCTGTGAGATTCCACGTTGTCTAGCACCACCGCTTCTTCTTCCGCCCCGCTGCTGTCCGTGCGCGGCGTCTCGGTCGACTTCAATACCGACACCGGCGGCTTTCGTGCCGTCGACAATCTGGATTTCGACGTGCGGCCCGGCCGCACGCTGGCGATCGTGGGCGAATCCGGCTCGGGCAAGTCGGTCACGTCGATGGCGATCATGCGCCTGACCGACTACAACGGCGGACGCATTTCGACCGGCCAGATCCTGTTCCGCGACGGCGATGACCGCGAGGTGGACCTGACGCAGGCCAGTGACGAACAGATGCGCGCGATCCGGGGCAACGACATCGCGATGATCTTCCAGGAGCCGATGACGTCGCTGAACCCGGTGTTCACCATCGGCGACCAGATCGTCGAGGCCATCATGCTGCACCAGCAGCTGTCGCGCTCGGCGGCGCGCCAGTCGGCGCGCAAGCTGCTGGAAAAGGTGCGCCTGCCCGATGCCGAACAGCTGCTGGACCGCTATCCGCACCAGTTGTCCGGCGGTATGCGCCAGCGCGTGATGATCGCGATGGCGCTGTCGTGCCAGCCGCGCCTGTTGATCGCTGACGAGCCGACGACGGCGCTGGACGTGACGATTCAGGCGCAGATCCTGAACACCATCCGCGAGCTGCAGCGCGACCTTGGCACTGCCGTGATCTTCATCACCCACGACATGGGCGTGGTGGCCGAGATGGCCGACGACGTGGTGGTCATGCTGCGCGGCAAGAAGGTCGAGCAAGGCACCGTTGAAGAGATCTTCAATGCGCCCAAGCACCCGTACACGCGCGCGCTGCTGGCCGCGGTGCCGCGACTGGGCAGCCTGACTGGCCGCGACCTGCCGCTGCGCACGCCGCAGACCGTGCTGGAAGGCGACACGTTGCGCGAGGTGGGCGAGACCCGCGAGCAGGACACGGCCACCTACGACGAGCCCGTGCTGCGCGTGGACAAGCTGACCACGCGCTTTGACGTGGGCCACAACCTGTTTGGCCGCGTGACGCACCGCGTGCATGCGGTGGAGCAGGTCAGCTTTGACGTCTACCCCGGCGAGACGCTGGCGCTGGTGGGCGAATCGGGCAGCGGCAAGTCCACCATCGGCAAGACCTTGCAGCAACTGGTGGCGCCGACTTCCGGTGCAGTGCGCTACAACGGGCAGGATATTTTTTCGATGGACAGCGCCGGCCGGCAGCGCCTGCGCCAGGAGATCCAGTACATCTTTCAGGATCCGTATGCGTCGCTGGACCCGCGCAAGACCGTGGCCTTCAGCATCGCCGAACCGATCCGCACGCACGGCCTGCTGACCGGCGAAGACGCCATCGCACGCCGCGTGGGCGAACTGCTGGAGCAGGTTGGCCTGAAGCCCGAGCACGCCACGCGCTATCCGCACGAGTTTTCAGGCGGTCAGCGCCAGCGTGTGTGCATCGCACGCGCGCTGGCCAGCAATCCTAAATTGATCATCGCGGACGAATCCGTGTCCGCGCTGGACGTGTCGATCCAGGCGCAGATCCTGAACCTGCTGATGGACCTGCAAAAGGACCGCGGGCTGTCGTATCTGTTCATCACGCACGACATGGCTGTGGTGGAAAAGGTCAGCCACCGCGTCGCGGTGCTGTATCTGGGCCAGATCGTCGAACTGGGCACGCGCCGCCAGATCTTCGAATCCCCGCAGCATGCCTACACGCGCAAGCTGCTGGCCGCGGTGCCGGTGGCCGAGCCCGGCCGCCACATCGACACGTCCCTCATCGAAGGCGAAATCCCCAGCCCGGTACGCCGGGTGGGCGATGAGCCCGCCATCGTTCCCCTCTTCGAGTTCGCGCCCGGCCACCAGGTCGCCCGCGCCGCCTGAACCCCTTTAATCCGTCGGTCCGACCCGATTTCCCGTCCCTGGAGGCGACCATGCAATTCCTTCGCACCACCCTCTCCGCCACCGCGCTGACGCTCGCCCTCGCCGCCGCGCTTCCGATGTCGACGGCGCACGCTGCCGGCACGCTCAACGTGGCCATCAACCAGGATCCGGGAAGCTGGGATCCGATCGACACGTTCGTGACCTTCTGGGGTTCGGTCGGCGGCAACCTGTACGACGGCCTGACCATGCGGGGCGCCGACCTGAAGCTGCAGCCGGGTCTTGCCACCAGCTGGGAATACCTGGACGAGAACAAGCGTCTGCGCTTCAAGCTGCGTGAAGGCGTCAAGTTCCATAACGGCGAGCCTTTCAACGCCGAAGCCGTCAAGTTCACCTTCGAGCGCCTGCTGGGCGCGGAAGGCGCCAAGGGCCCGCAGAAGTCGAACTACGACTCGATCGGCGAGGTCAAGGTAGTGGACGAGTACACCGTCGACTTCATCCTGAAGCAGCCGGATCCGGTGCTGTTGACGAAGCTGGCGGGCTACGGCGCAATGATCGTGCCGCCCAAGTACATCACCGAGAAAGGCGAAGACAATTTCAACACGCACCCGGTCGGCACCGGTCCGTTCAAGTTCGACAGCTACCAGCCCAAGGTCAACGTGACGCTGGCGCGCAACGACGACTACTGGGGCGGCAAGCCGAAGCTGGACAAGGTGGTGTACCGCTTCATCGGCGAACCCGGCACGCAGGTTGCCGAACTGCAGGCCGGCCGCATCGACATCGCCACGCTGATCCCGCTGGGTCTGATCGAGACGGTGAAGAAGTCCGGCAATGCCGACGTGATTTCCACCGGCGGCCCGGTGGCCTTCGCACTGCGCTACAACACCAAGAACGGCATCACGCAGCACCGCGACGTGCGCCGCGCGCTGATCATGGCGGTCGATCGCGACGCCATCGTCAAGCAACTGCTGCTGGGCCAGGCCAAGACGATCGCCAGCTTCCAGGGCCCGCAGTCGTTCGGCTTCAACCCCGAGCAAAAGCCCCTGCCCTTCAATCCCGCCGAAGCCAAGAAGCTGCTGGCCGCCGCCGGCGTGAAGCCGGGCGCCACGGTGCAGATCGACGTGCGCGGCAGCGATTCGAACTTCCGCGAAGTGGCGCAGGCCGTGTCGGGCTACCTGCAAGGCGTGGGGGTGCGCGCCACCATCAAGCCGTATGAGACCGGCGTGCTGCTCAACGACATCATTCCCGGCGGCAAGACCGGCGAGATGTGGCAAAACCAATGGGGCGGCTGGACGTACGACTACGACAACACGGCGTACCTGATGTACCACTCGGGACAGAAGTGGAATCCGTACGACAACGATCCCAAGCTGAACGCCATGCTGGAAGCGCAGCGCACGGTCTATGACGTGAAGAAGCGCGAGGCGATGCTGCAGGAGATCGCCGCGTACGTCGCCGACCAGGCGCTGGAATTGCCGCTGTACAGCCTGAACACGATCGTGGGCGTGAACAAGCGCGTGAAGAACCTGGAAGTCCCCGGCGACATCCGCTTCCGTTTCCTCGAAACGACCGTTGAGTAAGTCCCCCCCGAGCGCTTCGCGCTTCCCCCAGGGGCATGCCTGCGGACCGGCGGAGCCCGGATCCGCGGCATCCCGCTTGGGGTGTGCCTCGTTGAAGCAGTGACGATGGTTGTTGCAGTCTTAACATTACTGACCCGCCTCGGTGCAAGCCGGGGCGGCGCCTTATGACCGGATTTCTCATCAAACGCGTGTTGCAGGCCGTCTTCGTGATCGTGGCCGTGACGCTGCTTGTCTCTTATGCCGTGCGCCTGACCGGCGACCCCGCGCTGATGCTCAGCCAGGGTTCGGGCAGCGTGACCGAACAGGACCTGGCCAACATCCGCCAGGCGCTCGGGTTGAACCGGCCGTTCCACGAACAATATCTGTCGTACATGCAGGGGCTGCTGCACGGCGATTTCGGGCGCAGCTTCATGGGCGGCACGTCGGTCGCCAAGCTGATCGGCGACGCACTGCCTGCGACGCTGATGCTGGCCTTCACGTCGCTCATCGTGTCCATCCTGATCTCGCTGCCGCTGGGCATCCAGGCTGCGATCAAGCGCGGCAAAGCCACGGACCAGGCCATCCGCATCCTGTCGCTGGTGGGCCTGTCTTTCCCCAATTTCTGGCTGGCGCTGATGCTGGTGCTGCTGTTGTCGATCACCTTCCCGCTGCTGCCGCCATCCGGCTGGAGCGGACCGGCCAGCCTGGTGCTGCCGTCCCTGACGATGGCGATCATCCTTAGCGCCACCAACATCCGGCTGGTGCGCACGACGATGCTGGAGACGTTGTCCGCGCAATACATCATGGTGGCGCGCAGCAAGGGCCTGAAAGAGCGCATCGTGCTGTACAAGCATGCGCTGCGCAACTGCGCCATTCCGTTGATCACGTATCTGGGCCTGCAGTTTGGCGGCCTGATCGGCGGCATCGTGGTGATCGAGATGGTCTTCAACTGGCCGGGGCTGGGCACGTTGGCCTTCGACGCCATTTCGGGCCGCGATTATCCGGTGCTGCAAGGCACGGTCACCGTGCTGGCCACCGTCATCGTCCTGGTCAACCTGATCGTCGACATTGCCTACGGCATCGTCGATCCCCGTATTCGCACGCGCTGAGCATCATGCAGACAACCACTACCCCCGCCGCCCCGAAGGCCATGAAGCCGCGCAGCCGCTATCGCTCGCTGGAATTCGTGCTGGGCGCGCTTTTAACCGGCGTCATGGTCCTGCTGGTGCTGGCCTCCGGCTGGCTGTTTCCGGATGGCGGCGAATCGATGGACCTGGCCGCCCGCCTGATGGCGCCGTTCTCGTCGGCCGCCCATCCCTTCGGCACCGATCCGCTGGGCCGCGACGTGCTGGCGCGCGTGATCGTCGGCGGCAAGATTTCGCTGCTGGTGGGCTTTGCCTCGGTGCTGGGCGGCGCGCTGCTGGGCATCGTGATGGGTCTCATCGCCGGGTACTACCGCGGCTTCTGGGACATGATCGTGATGCGTTTTGCGGACGTGCAGCTGGCGCTGCCCTTCATCCTGGTGGCGATCACGTTCATCGCCATCCTGGGCGGCGGGCTGTTCAACGTCATCTTCTTCATGATCGTGTCGCAATGGGTGCAGTACGCTCGCCTGGTGCGGGCGCAGGTGCTGGCGTTGCGCGAGCGCGAGTTCGTGCTGGCGGCGCGCGCGTTTGGCGTGCGCGACCTGGCGATGATCCGCCATCACATCGTGCCCAACCTGCTGGGCCCGCTGGTAATCCTGATGACGCTGAACGTGGCCAACAACATCCTGCTGGAAAGCAGCCTGACCTTCCTGGGCCTGGGCGTCGACCCCATGATCCCGAGCTGGGGCGGTATGCTTGCCGATGGCCGCACGTACATGCAGACGGCCTGGTGGGTCAGCGTGTTTCCTGGTCTGGCCATCATGCTGACGGTACTGGGTCTGAACCTGCTGGGCGACTGGCTGCGCGACCGCCTGGATCCGACCGGCAAGGTCTGAAGAATATCCGCGCCACGGGCCGGAAGGAATGTTGAGTATGTCGTTGCTGGACAAGAGTTTCGATCGCACGCTGGACGCCTGGACGCACGCCTACATGGCGCCGGCCTGGCGCGGCGCGGTCGTGGAAGGTTGGGTGTTCGAAGGCGTGGATGCGCGGCGCGCCGCGCAGGCCAAGCTTGAACAGGCCGGCGTGACGGCGCGCTTTCGCAGCGCGTACAAGCCGCTCGTGCACTTTTTCCTTGAAGAAGTGGAGCGCGACGGACTGGTCTCGGCCGAGATCCGCTATCCGCTGCACGAACACGCGCAGGCCAAGCGTTTCACGCTGGAGGCTTATCCGCTCGTGGCGTTGCTGCAAGACGTGCGCGTGACAATGGCGCCCGGCGCCGACGACCTGCACTACGACGTGCGGCTGTCGTACGCCGACGGCAGCACGATCGAAACCCGGGTGTTTGCGCCGAACCAGCTTGGGCATGCGCCGGACGGCACGCCAGAGCTGTCGCCCACCGGCTGGCTGCGCGTGCAGGATGCCGACGGTGCGGTGCAGACCGATGCCGCGCAGGCCACCGAGTACCAGCTTCTCTTTCGCAGCATCCTGGACACCGTGCGCAGCCACACGTGGGGCGCGCACGAGCCGTATTTCGACCGGCTGGAAATTCGGGTGGACCTGCCCGGCATCGACTTCGCGCTGCCGGTGGACGAGGAAATCGTCAGTACGTTCGAAGCGCTGCACGAGGACATCTATTTCTCGCTGCTGGAGCACTTTCAGCAGCATTCCGGCCGCCCGTCCGGCGACCGCGGCCTGCAACCGGGCCAGATCATTCCCGACATCCGCCGACACGATGGCGCACCGCGCGTGCGGATCTCGGTCGAACCCTTCGCGCCGGTCGTGCCCGTGACGCCCG
>DMTA01000390.1 GCA_003454835.1 Achromobacter sp.
CATCTTGTCGATTTCGCGGCGTTGGCGGGCAATGGCCGCGCGGTGTGGAATGCCACGGGCCCGCTGGAAGCGATGCGCCAGGCGCGCCAGCAAGGCCAGCCGGCATTCGCGCTGTGCCGGGGACGCGCCAGCCAATTGCCGGCCGTGCGCAAGGGTGTCTGGATCCTGCGCGCCGACAAGGCGTGGGAGGTTGCCGTGCAGAGCGTGGTGCGCGCGTTGGCGGCGCTGGAATGGACGCGCGAGGACGGCTACAGGGCGCTGCCGGCATGGCGCGCGACGGGCGAGCTTGCGCAGCGCAATCTCCTGGCCGTTACCGGCGTCGACAAGACGGCATCGGCGTTTTCTTCGGTGCTGCGCGACGCGCTGTCGGCTTCGTTGTTGCCCTGCGCCGCACTCGCGGTTGCCGGCGCGCCCGATAGCGAAACCCGGCGCACGATCGTCGAGGCGGGTCTGCACGATCTGCAGACCTTGGCCGTCACTCCCATGACGCTGGACGGCGCGATGCGCGTGGATGCCCTGCTCGGCTTTGAATGGCCGGCGCTGGATTGACACCGGGCGTTTAAGAATTCACATCGCCATGCCGTTAACACTTAGTCGAAGCGCGTGATATTTGCCATGCCCCCGCTAGTCGCCAAAATCTTTCATGTGTTGAAGGACGCCGAACAAGGCGGCCTCTTCTTGAGTACGCCCGAGGTGCATCGGGCACTGCTCGATTCCTTTGACGGCGAGCCCGCGGTAAAGACCGTGCAGCGCGCGCTGGAGAAGCTGCGGAACGAGCAGCTTGTCGAGCGCGACAAGCGTGGCACGGCCCTCGTCTGGCGCAAGCGCCCCGGGGCCAATGGCATTGCCGCCCGGTCGTCCGGCCTGATGACCTATGAACAGGCGCTTGCGCTTCAGACCTTGAAGCGCTTTTCGTCGCGCCAGATCCCGTCACTGGTGGCCGAGTCGCTATCGTCGTTGTTCGATACCGCTGAAAAGCGCCTGGATGCGTCGCAGAACGACTCCGAGCGCCGCTACCGCAAGTGGGTGGACAAGGTCGAGGTCGAAAGCGGCGGCTTTGCCCTGCAGCATCCGGCCATCGATCCCAGGCTGTTTTCCGCCGTCACGCGGGCGCTGTTCTACGAGCAGAAGCTCGATGTCGTCTATCGCGTCCGCTCGAAGGAATACCAGGAGAAGTCCAAGGTCGTCGACCCGCTGGGGTTGGTCGAAGTGGGCGGCGTGGTCTATCTCATTGCCGCAATGGCCGGCTACCCCAAGCCCGCGATGTACAGGCTTGATCGGCTCGTCAACGCGAAGATGCTGCCGGAGCGGTTCACGTATCCCGCCGCGTTCAGCCTTGCCGAGTACGTCAAGGAACAGCGGCAATTCGACTTCATGGTCGAGGGGGCCATTACGGTCGAGCTGCGGTTTTTCAACGGTGCTGGCAACCATTTGCTGGAATCGCCGCTGTCCGATGATCAGGTGGCGACAATGACGCAGGCGGGATTGGAAGTCACTGGCACCGTGCTGCTCAGCAAGCGGCTGCGTTGGTGGCTGCGTGCGTTTGGGCCGAACGTCCAGGTGCTGGGGCCGGCCGGGCTGCGCGACGAAATGGCGGCCGAGGCGGCAGCACTCATGGCCCTGTACGAAGAAAGACCTTTGAAATGAGTTGCACATGCCCTTCCGTCCCAAGCCGTTCACCCAGGTTTGTCCTCAATGCAGTTGGTCCAAGACGTTTGCTCCGGTCAGTGATGTCCTGATACCGGGGCGCGATATCGCCACACAGTGTCCGCGCTGCAATTCGAAGGCGCTGAAGATCGAAAAGGCTTCCGTGTTGGCGCGGATGTCGGGCCGAGTGAGACGCCTTTTGCCGTAGCGGCGCCGTGCCCCTGGGCACAACAAGGAGACAGCGACATGGCGCGTATCGTGCCGGACGGTTGGCAAGGCATGGATGCCGTGGGTGGCCTGCGGCGCGAGTTCGAGACCCTGGGCGTGCTGGCACAAGGCCTGCCGGACGACTACACGGTCTACCACGCCGTGCACTGGACCAACATCGAATGCGCGCATGCGATTCACGGCGAGGTCGATTTCGTCGTTGTGAACCGCGGGGGCCACATGATGCTGATCGAGCAGAAGTGCGGCGACCTTGAGGAAACGCCCGAGGGGCTGGCCAAGAATTACGGCGGCAAGCTGAAATCGGTACCGGTGCAGATGGCGCGCACGGTGAATAGCCTGCGGACCCGGCTGACGCGCACGCTTCAGGGCGAGTATGTCGGGATCGAGCACCTGCTGTTCTGCCCGGACTATCTCTGCAAGTCGCCCCAGACAGCCGGAGTGGTGCCGGAGCGCATCGTGGACGCGCAGCGGCGCGACGATCTGTGTTCGGTGATCCGGCAGATCCTGCCCGCGGCGCAGCCCAGCCCGCTGTACCAGAAGGTCGACCGCTTCCTGTGCGATGTGATCCAGCTTGAAACCGACGCGAGCGCGCTGGCGGGGCAGGCGAAAGCGCTTGTCACCCGCGTGTCGAGCGGCCTGGCGTATTGGGCGCGGCAGCTGGACATGACGCCGTTTCGCCTGCATGTGACGGGGACGGCGGGATCTGGCAAGACGCAACTGGCGCTGGCCGAGTACCGCGCAACGCTGGACGGCGGGCGCAGACCGCTATATCTGTGCTTCAACAGACCGCTAGCCGATCACATCGCCATGATTGCGCCGCCGGGCGGCATGGTGTGCACCTTCCACATGCTGTGTGAACGGATGCTGCGGCAGTCTGGCGCAGTGCCCGATTTCACGTCGGCCACGGCTTTCGACCAGTTGGTTGCGGCGTGCGCCGAGATGACCGTGCCGCAGGATCTGTTGTTCGATACCGTCATCGTCGACGAAGGTCAGGACATCCGTGCCGAATGGTTTGAACTGATTCTGCGGCATGCGCGGGAAGACGCCCGCCTTCTGTGGCTGGAAGATCCAATGCAGAAGCTGTATCGCCACGACGCCGTGTCGCTGGCGGGCTGGACGCGTCTGCGCGCGGACCGGAACTTCCGCAGTCCGCGTTCGGTGGTTCGGCTGTTGCAGGCGCTGGTGCCGGACGATGTGAGCGTGGTCTCCGCATCGCCCGTCGCCGGCCATGAGATGGAGGTGCTGACCTACGCGAATGGCTCGGTGCTGACCGAAACCGTGAAGGAAGGCCTTCAGGCGTGTCTGGACGCGGGTTTTGACGCCGCGGATATCGCGTTGCTGACCTACCGTGGCAGAGACAGCTCGCGCATCCTTTCTTTCGATCAGCTTGGGCCCCATGTCCTGAAGAAATTCCAGGGAAGCTATGACAGCGAGGGGCGGCCAGGTTATTCGCAGGGCGAAATCATGGTGGATACCGTGCACCGGTTCAAAGGACAATCCGCGCCGGCGGTGGTGTTGGCGGAAATCGATTTCGAGACGCTGGGCGACGAAGAAGCGCGCCGGCTTTTTGTCGGCGCAACGCGCGCCGCGATGAAATTGGTGCTGGTGATGTCCGAGCGCGCCGCATTGCAATTGCTCACACGGATTTAACGATCTGCTTGGCGCCCTTTGTGCCGGATTAATCCGCAGGATTAAGGATGGGAGCCAACCTCCGTGTCATTTTGTGACGGACGTTGCCGCTTTTCGATGATCGGCGAACATCGATCATGCGCCGAAAGATGGTATCCAAACGCCGCATGATTCACGGATCGGATGGTATCCATAAGGCCGGAATAAATACTACGGATAATGCATTCAGCTATTTATCTACGAATATCGGTCGTATGCCGTAGACCTATTTTGATAATTAACGGGATATAACCCCGTTTATTAACGGGGACGCAAAAAGAACCGTTATACAGTGCCTCCTTTTTTCGAGAGCTGACCCTAAATTCACGTCGGTTGCATTATTACTTGCCGATACTTTTTAAACATATCGGCAATATGTGAAAGGAAGCTCGATTAATCCGGAGGATTGAAGTTTTGGCATACGGCACAAAGAAGTGGCTGACGGCGACGCTCGCCTTGAGCGCGTCCTACGTGGGGAACGTCACCGCTGCGGACCTGACCATTGGATCGGGCAATACGCAGGTGTTTGACGGGTCGGCCAACTTTCCCGGCGGCATTGATGTCAACGGCGGCACGGCGGTTATCGGCGGTAATGGCGGCGGCGCCGGCGTGGCGATCGGCGGCAACGTCAATGCCATGTCGAATGGCACCGTGGCGGGCTTCGGGTCGATCGGTGGTGACCTGAACGTGACGGGAAATTCCCGCGTTGCGCCGGGATACTGGGTGGATACGCCCACAGGCGTCTCCAACGGCAATCTCGTGGTGAACGGCAACCTGTCGATCAACAACGGCGTCTTTGATTTTGAAACCGGCTATGCCGGCCTGCCCATCACGCAACCCGGCACGGGCGACAACATCAAGGTGGGCGGCAACGTTGCCCTGAACAACGCGACGCTGAACGTGAAGGTAAGCACGCACGGGGTCAACGCGGGCTTTTACCGCATCATGTCGTACGGCGGCTCGTTGAGCGGAAGCGGCTTGACGCTGGGCACGGTATCCGGCGACTCGGTGCCTGCCGCAACGATCCAGACGCTGACGGGCGACAAGCACATCAACCTGGTACTGGGCCCCAGCACCACCAATCTGTGGAACGGCAATGGCGCGGCCTCCGCGGCAACCGCCGGCGGCGGCAGCGGCACGTGGACCGCGGCGAGCGGCAACTGGAGCAGCCCGACCAACGCCACGGGCGCCCTGCCCAGTGGCGGCTACGCGATCTTCACGGGTGCGGCGGGGACGGGCACCGTGGACGGCAGCGCGGGTCCGGTG
>DMTA01000170.1:0-197 GCA_003454835.1 Achromobacter sp.
TGGCGGTGGACGCGACAGCGGCTACGGCGCCAAGGTCCGCGCCTGCGTGCAACCCGGGGTGGCGTATCCGCCCCCGCCCCGCAGCGGCTCGGGGAATCCGACCGCGCAATACCGGGTACAGTTAGGTTCTGACGGGAAGGTGAATGGCGTTACGTTGACCAGTTCTTCTGGCAACTCCGGTTTCGACCGCGCGGTCG
>DMTA01000170.1:243-7382 GCA_003454835.1 Achromobacter sp.
TTTCGACCGCGCGGTCGAAACCGGCATCCGCCGTTGCAACCCGTTCCCGAAGCCCTCGACGGGCCGCTACGAACCCATTATTGACGTTGTCTACAGAATGTATGACTGACAGGAGATTGACGAACATGACTCCCGCTTATAGTCGACGAGTACCCACTCTCGCGCTCTGGAGAGCATATGGAATCGGACTGCTGATGGTGGCGCTTGCCTGCCTGATGGCCATGAAGCCCGCCCACGCACAACTGCGTGTGGACATATCCGGCACCGGCGCCACACAGTATCCCGTGGCCATCGCCGACTTCGCCGTTGACGACACCCACGGCCGCGCGCTGGCCGAAGTCATCCGCGCCGACCTTACCCGCACCGGCCAGTTCCGCCTGATCAACGCGGCCGGCTCCGGCCTGAACGTCGACTCCCCCATCGCCCACGACGACTGGCGCGGCAAGGGCGCCGACTTCATCGCCTACGGCAGCATCACGCGCGGCGCCGATGGCCGCTACGACGTGCGCTACCGCCTGGCCGACACGGTCAAGAAATCGCAGCTGGACGGCGTGGCCTTTTCGGGCACCGAGCAGGAACTGCGCCGCGTGGCCCACCAGATCGCCGACCGCATCTACGAAAAGATCACCGGCGTTCGCGGCGTGTTCTCGACCCGTATCGCATACGTGCTGAAGAAGGGCTCCACCTACGAACTGCAGGTGGCGGACGCCGACGGCCAGAATCCGCAGGTTGCCCTGCGCTCGCGCGAGCCGATCATTTCGCCGTCCTGGTCGCCCGATGGCGCCAAGCTCGCCTACGTGAGCTTCGAGTCCGGCAAGCCCGTCGTCTACGTGCACACGCTGGCCACCAGCGCCCGCGCACCGGTCGCCAACTTCAAGGGCAACAACAGCGCCCCGGGTTGGTCGCCTGATGGCAGCAAACTCGCCGTCGCCCTGACGCGTGACGGTTTGTCGCAAATTTACGTCGTTAATGCGGCCGATGGCTCGAATCCGAGCCGAGTTACGCGTTCTCCCGGGATTGACACCGAGCCGAGCTTTACGCCCGACGGCGCTTCCATTATCTTTACGAGTGACCGCAGCGGCGGGCCGCAAATCTATCAGACCGGCTCGACAGGCGGCGAAGCACGCCGTCTCACGTTTAATGGTGGTTACAACATCTCACCCCGAATTTCCCCCGATGGATCGACGCTGCTGTACGTTGCAAGACGAGACGGCGCGTTTCGAATCGCATCTCTGAACTTGTCCACTGGTGCCGAAGCCTTGCTGACTGATGGTCGTGACGATCAGTCGCCCAGCTTTGCGCCCAACGGAATGCAAGTGCTCTACGCCGCCATCCAAAATGGCCGTAGCGTGCTGGCAGGTGTGTCAAGCGATGGACGCGTGCGACAAACGCTTTCGGTACTGAACGGGGAAATACGTGAACCGACTTGGGGCCCATTCATTACCCGATAACACGTGTGACTCTCTTTGCAAAGGAACTATCATGAAGTCGCGCATTGCCAAAAGCCTAACCATCGCCGCTCTGGCTGCCGCCCTGGCAGCTTGCAGCTCCGTCCCTCTCGACGATAAAGCGGGTCAGGGTGGAGGCGCTGGCCAAGGATCTTCGGCCTCTGGCCAAATCCTTGATCCTTTCAACCCCCAAAGCATCCTGGCGCAACAGCGCTCGGTGTACTTTGATTTCGACAGCTACACCGTGTCGGACCAATACCGTGGCCTGGTCGAAACCCATGCCAAGTACCTGGCTTCGCACCAACAGCAAAAGATCAAGATCGAAGGCAACACCGACGAACGCGGCGGTGCTGAGTACAACCTGGCCCTCGGCCAGCGTCGTGCCGACGCCGTGCGTCGCATGATGACCCTGCTGGGCGTCAGCGACAACCAGATCGAAACCATCAGCTTCGGCAAGGAAAAGCCGCGCTCGACGGGTACGACTGAAGCCGACTTTGCCGAAAACCGCCGCGCCGATATCAACTATCTGCGTTAAGCTTTTCGCTTAGTCTGGAGCCCTACCTCGCGTCGGGACGGCCAGCCGGCCGTCCCGACGTTTGTTTTTATACCCGGGAATATTCATGCGCGATTACGTTCTGTCCCTGCGTCCCCTGATTGTGGCCACTGGCCTGGCGCTTGCCGCCCTCACGGCCCCCGCTCACGCTTTTTCCGACGATGAAGCCCGCAAGGCCATCCTGGATTTGCGCCAGCAGGTGCAGCAGCAGAACGAGCAAAGCCAACGCGCCAAGCTGCAACTGGCCGATCAGATCCAGTCGTTGCAGCAGGAAATTGCCCAACTGCGCGACCAGCTTGAATTGGTATCGCGCCAGCAACCGAGCGCCAAACCTGGCTCCGCGCCGGGCAGCGCCAATCCCCCGGGCGCCTCCGCCGGCGACCCCCAGGAACAGACCGCCTATGACGGCGCGATGGACCTGTTCCGCAAGGGCCAGTACAAGGAAGCGGCAGAATCGCTGGCCGCGTTTACCGCGCTTTATCCCAACAGTCAGCTCGCGCCCAGCGCCCAGTTCTACCAGGGCAGCAGCCGCTACGCGCTGAAGGACTTCAAGGGCACCATCGAGCAACTGAACGCCATGGTCCAGAAGTCGCCGGATAACGCCCGCGCACCTGATGCGCTGCTGATCATTGCCGGCAGCCAGATCGAACTGAACAACCGCGCCGGCGCCAAGACCACCCTGCAGCGCATCGTCCGCGAGTACCCGACCACGCCGGCCGCCACCACGGCCAAGAGCCGGCTGCAACTGCTGCAGTAATGCGGCACGCCGCAAGCGCGGCAGGCGCTTACCGCCACATTCTTCGCCGCCGGGCGGGGCTGATTGCCCTGCTGCTGGCGGCGATTCTGTTTGCGCTGCTGATCGACTTCACCGTGGGCCCCTCCGGCCTGCCCTGGCGCGCGCTCTGGCAGACGCTTGTCGCGCCCGGCGACGCCGATCCAACCTATCGCGTGATCGTCTGGGACATCCGCCTGCCGTCCGCCCTGATGGCCGCATTGGTGGGCATGGCGCTGGGCCTGGCGGGCGCCGAGATGCAGACCATCCTGAACAATCCCCTTGCCAGCCCGTTCACTCTGGGCGTGTCGTCGGCGGCCGCCTTTGGCGCGTCGTTGGCGATCGTGCTTCAGTTCGGATTGCCCGGCATCCCCGCCGGCTGGCTGATTGCCGCCAACGCCTTCCTGTTTGCCCTGCTGGCGGCGCTGCTGCTGGATGCCGTGGCCCGGTGGGGCGGCATGAACACGTCTGGCGTCGTGCTATTCGGCATTGCCATGGTGTTCACCTTCAATGCGCTGGTGTCGCTGGTGCAATTCACGGCCAGCGCCGAAGCCCTGCAAAATCTGGTGTTCTGGACGATGGGCAGCCTGGCGCGTTCAAGCTGGACGACCGTGGGCGTGCTGGCGCTGGCGTTCGCGGTGGCGCTGCCGCTGGCCATGCGGCAATCGTGGAAGCTGACCGCGTTGCGGTTGGGCGAGGACCGCGCCGCGAGCTTCGGCGTGGATGTGCGACGAGTGCGCGTGTCCGCATTGGCGCGGGTGAGCCTGCTGTCCGCGCTGGCGGTGGCCTTTGTCGGCACCATCGGCTTCATCGGACTGGTGGCGCCGCACATTGCGCGCCGGCTGTTCGGCGAGGACCACCGCTTTTATCTGCCGGGCAGCGCCCTGGTCGGCGCGGTGATCCTGTCGCTGGCGTCCATTGCGTCCAAGAACCTGATGCCCGGCGTGGTGGTGCCCGTGGGGATCGTGACCGCGTTGGTCGGCATACCGTTCTTCGTGTCCGTCGTGCTGCGCCGGCAGTTGCCATGACAAAACCGGCACACACGCCCCAATCTGCCGGACTGGCGGTGCAAGCGCTGTCGGTGGGCTATGGGCGCGAAGACGTCCTGCACGACCTGTCCATTCCCGCGCTGGCCGCGGGCGAGGTGACGGCGCTGCTCGGACCCAATGGCAGTGGCAAGTCGACGTTGCTCAAGGCCTTGGCGGGCCTGGTGCGGCCCCGGGCGGGCAACGCGGCGCTGGACGAACTGGACCTGACCCGGCTGGACCACGGCGAGCGTGCGCGCCACGTGGTGTATCTGCCGCAGAGCCTGCCCGCGGCGGTTCACCTGCGCGTGTTCGAATCGGTACTGGTCGCGGCGCGCGCGAGCGACGCCGCGGCGGGGCCCGTTGATCTGCAGGCCATCGACCAACTGCTGGCGCGGCTGGGTATTGCACATCTGGCGCTGCACTATCTGGACGCCCTCTCCGGCGGACAAAAGCAACTGGTGGGTCTGGCGCAGGCGCTGATCCGCCATCCGCGCGTGCTGTTGCTGGACGAGCCGCTATCGGCCCTGGATTTGAACTATCAGTTCCACGTCATGCGGCTACTGCGGCAAGAGACGCGAGAGCATGGCCTCATCAGCCTGATCGTCTTGCACGATTTGAACGTGGCTCTGCAGCACGCGGACCAGGCGGTGATGATTCACGAGGGGCGTCTGCACGCTGCGGGAGCGCCGGCGGACGTCATCACGCCGGATTCGCTGGCCGCCGTCTATGGCGTGGAGGCACGGGTGGAATCGTGCTCGCAGGGGCGCCGGCAGGTGCTGATCGACGGGCTGCAGGCGCACCCCGGCTGACCAGGGCGGACCGCAGCTCAGTGCTGCGGCACAGGCCGGGTCTCCGGCCGCATGCTCGAATCCGAATCCCAGACCCAAAGATCAAACCGGGGCCTTCAGGCCCGCAGCGCCACGTCCGCGACCGGCGCGCCGGTCATGTCCGCCAGTTGGGCCGGCGTCAGGTTGAACACGGTGTGCGGATGGCCGGCGGCGGCCCACAGGCTTTCGTAATTGAAGAGATCCGCGTCCAGCAGCATCACCGGCTTGACCGCGTGGCCGATGGGGCAGACGCCGCCGATGGCGTAGCCGGTCATGTCGCGCACGAAACGCGCATCGGCCTTGGCCAGCGGGCCGACCTGCGCCGCGACCTTGCTTTCGTCCACGCGATTGGCGCCGCTGGCGATGACCAGCACCGGCGCGTCGTCCGTGGCGCGGCGAAAGATGATGGACTTGGCGATCTGGGCGACTTCGCAGCCCAGGCCCGCAGCCGCTTCCGCCGAGGTCTTGCCCGACTGGGGCAGCACCACCACGGGTTTGTCGTGCCCCATGTCCACCAGCAGGCGCGCAACGCGCTGGGCGGATTCCGGCAAGGCGGCGATGGATTCTGGCGACATCGTTGAAAACTCCGATCAAGGAAACTGGCGCGCTGGCGGACTCCCGCCGGCGCGCCGCAGACGAGTGTATCAGCGTCCGCCGCAGCGCCGTGCCGGGCTAGAATGCGGGCCTGGCTCCACCACCCGATCCACATGCGTTCCGAACCCGTTCTGCCCCTGCAAACCGCGTCCATCGGCGGTTACGCCATGTCCTACACCGAATACGGCAGCGGCACACCGCTGGTGCTGGTGCATGGCTCGCTGTCCGACGCCCGCTACTGGAAGTCGCAGATGGCGCCGCTGGGGCGTTCCTTCAGGGTGCTGGCCGTGTGCCTGCGCCGGTATTGGCCGGAGACCTGGGACGGCGAAGGCGGCGGCTTTTCGGTCGAGCAGCATGCCAGCGACGTGCTGGAATTCATCGACACGGTGGCCGGCGGCCCGGCCCATCTGGTGGGCCATTCGCGAGGCGGCCGCGTCGCACTGGAAGCCGCGCTGCGTCAGCCGGACTCGCTGCGCAGTCTTACCCTTGCCGACCCCGGTCTGCCGCTGCCGGGTTGCAAAGATGAACGCGGCGGCTTTCGCCAGCGCGCCCTGACGCTGATCCGGCAAGGCGACATCGAAGAAGGGTTGGCCCTGTTCGTGGATACCGTGACCGGACCCGACACCTGGCAGCGCATGGTGCCGTGGTTCAAGGAGATGGTGCGTGACAACGTGGGCACGCTCTTTGGCCAAGTGGACGAGCAGCCTGACACGTTGACGCCGGCGCAGATCGGCAGCCTGACGATGCCGGTCCTGCTGATCGGCGGTGCGCTCAGCCCGGCGCCCTATCCGGCCGTGCTGGACGCGCTGGCCCAATGGCTGCCGCAAGCCCGGCGCCTGGATATCGTGGGCTCATCGCACGGCATGAACCTGGGCAATCCGCGCGCCTTCAATGGCGCCATCCAGGAATTCATCGGCGGATAAGGCCCGTAGCCATCAGGGTTCGACCGACGGCGTGTGCTTCAGGCGGCGCAGCACAAAGGTGGAACGGCTGTGCCGCACGCCGCGCAGCTTGTACAGGCGCTTGCGGAGAAATTCCTCGTACCCCTCTGTGCCCGCCACGGCGACCTTGATTAGGTAGTCGTACTCGCCCGTCACCAGAAACGCTTCGACCACTTCGGGCAGGCGGCTGATCTCTTCGCCAAAGCGCGCCAGCGTGTCGTCGTCGTGGTGTTCCAGCGTGACTTCGATCATCACCGTGTCCGGCAGCCCCAGCGCCTTCTGGTTCAGCAAGGCCGCGTAGCCTTCGATCACGCCCGCCTCTTCCAGCGCCTTGACCCGGTTCCAGCACGGCGTGGGCGACAGGCCAACCGTTTCGGCCAGCTTCAGGTTGGTCAGCCGCCCGTCCGCGCGCAGCGCGCGCAGAATCTTGCGGTCGGTTTCGTCGAGTTTGGTCAATGTGGGCATCGTTGGCGTTATATGAAGGCGAAATCCCTGCGACAGCGGATTTTACAGAAAGAATATTCTCCACTTCACGGCAAACTGGCCTGAATAAGGAAACCTATTTTGCGTGTGGGCACGTAGACTTTCCTCAAGGCGCACACCTATCCCGCGCGCCCCGATTCGGCGCTTTCGCTGCGGCACAACCCGGCGGGCGCGCCGGCAGTTCCCACGCAGCAAGCCCGCGCGCCGATCCGCGCGGCTGGAAATCATGCCCCACGCAGCAGCACCCGCAAAAACCGGTCTCGGCCTGTCCGGCGCCGTCATGCTCTTCAGCGCTCCGGCGCTATTCGCTTCAAACATGGTCGCAGCCCGCTGGGCCCACGACGCCAACCTTCCCCCCGTTTTCCTCGCGTTCGGACGCTGGCTGATTGCCCTTCTGATCCTGTTGCCTTTTGCCATGCCCGCCCTGCGCGCCCATCGCCGGGCGCTCTGGCGCGGATTGCCGGCGCTGTTGCCGCTGGCCGTGCTGGGCATT
>DMTA01000130.1 GCA_003454835.1 Achromobacter sp.
AATCGAGACGCGGGACGGGCAGGGCAACACGCCGCTGCTGCGCGCCACGCAGGGCAACCATGCGCAGGCCGCGGCGGCGCTGATCGAAGCCGGCGCAAACGTGAACGCCCAGAACAACATGCAGGACAGCGCATACCTGTTGGCGGGCGCGCAGGGCTATCGAGAGATATTGGAGCTGACGCTGTCGCACGGCGCCGATCTGAAAAGCACCAACCGCTATGGCGGCACGGCACTGATTCCGGCGTGCGAGCGCGGTCATGTCGAGGTCGTGCAGCGGCTGCTGCAGGCCGGTGTGGACCCAAATCACGTCAACCGGCTGGGTTGGACGGGGTTGCTCGAGGCCATCATCCTGAGCGACGGCGGACCGCGCCATCAGGCCATTGTGGCGTTGCTGATCGAAGGGGGAGCGGACGTGAATCTGCCCGACAAGGACGGGCGCACGCCATTGCAGCACGCGCGTCAGCGCGGCCAGACGGAAATCGTGAAGATGCTGGAGCGCGCCCGGGCGCGGTAGCAGCCCGGGCGGCAGGATGGGCCGGCGCCGTAGGGCGGCCGGCCCGGCACACGCTTAGAACTGGTGGCGGATGCCCACGCCGGCGGCGGTGCTCTTCAGACCGTCGATGAACGCGTAGTCCGTGCCATACGAACCGTAGGCGTACAGGTTGGTGCGCTTGGACAGGTCGTAGGTGTAGCCCACGCTGTACACATTCATGTTGGCGTCGTCGCCCGTCAGCTTGTCGTTGGACGGAGCCACGTGCTGCCACGAGGTGAACAGGCTGCCCGAGGCGCCCACCGGGAAGGTAGCGCCCAGCATGTAGGAGTTGGCCTTGAAGCCGTCCACGAAGCGGTTGGTGCCGAACTCGTCGCTGAACGGCGTGCCGGCCGGCAGGTCCTGGCCGACGAACCAGCCGTCGGTGGTGCGGCCGTAAGCGGCAGCCAGCTTGACCACTTCGAGGTCGTAGGACGCGCCTACGGCGTACTGGCGCGGCGTGGCGCTGTTGTCGACGGTGCTGCGGTTGGCGCCGTTCAGCTGGTCGTACGTCAGCGTCACGTTCAGCGGGCCCTGCACGTAGCGCAGGCCGGTGGTGATGCCGCGCGTGTTGTCGGCGGTCTGGAAGCCGGTCTGATCCGAGGTGGTGTCGTCCACGCTGAACGAGTAACCCACGGCAAATTCAAAGCCGTTCACCGACGGGGTGCGGTACATGACCATGTTGTCCCAGCGCATGGTGTTGGCCGCGCTGAAACCCAGGCCCAGGTTGGATTGGGTGTAGCTGGTGTAGAAGGGGTCGATGTCGGCCAGGTAGTTCGAGCCGACCGTGGCCTGACGGCCGAATTCCAGCGAGCCCCAGGCGTCGTTGGCCAGACCGATGGTGGCTTGGCGGCCGAACAGACGGCCGGATTGGCCGCGGTCGCCGTTGCCCGAGTCAAAGCCGCTTTCCAGCTTGAAGACGGCGCGCAGGCCGTCGCCCAGATCTTCGGATCCGCGCAGGCCCCAGCGGGAGCCGGCCTGGATGCCGTTGATCATGCCGACTTTGGAACCACTGTAGCCATCGCCCTTGATCTTGTTGTAGCCGAGGCCGGTGTCGATGACACCGTAGAGGGTGACTGACGGTTCTGCCTGGGCAACGCCTGCGAAAGAAGCCAGCATTGCCGCGGCGAGCAGCGTCTTTTTCATCCGGATAACTCCTGTGTAGCAGTTGAAGAAAAACAAAAGGAACACGACGCCAGGCAATCAACCCGACGGTGTTCCGCGGCGCATAGTGTAGAACAATGCGTTAATTGTCGTTATCCGCCGTCAAATCTTGCCAAAATTCGAACTCCTTCTAATGGCTCATCCAGATGAATGTTTGAAGCGGATTGACCTTGCCGCGTCATAGTGGCATCTTGCCCAAAACCTGAATTCCTGGAATCCGCGCCTTGGACTACCCCCAGCCGCTCGTCACTGTCGACGCCGTCCTTCTCACCCTGCGCGAATCCGGCCTGGAAGTCGCATTGCACCAGCGCGACCGCGAACCGTTTGAGGGGGCCATGGCGCTGCCCGGCGGCGTGGTGCACGCCAATGAAGACGCCTCGACCCAAGACAGCATCCGGCGCGTGTTGCGCGACAAGACCGGCTTTGAGCCCCGCTACCTCGAGCAATTGCAGGTGTTTTCCGGTCAGGACCGCGATCCCCGGCAGTGGTCGCTATCGGTGGCCTATGTGGCGCTGGTGCCTGCCGCCGAACTGGCCGCCGCCACCCGGGCGGAATTCCGTTTTGTCAGTGTGGACGCCTTGCCGCCCCTGGCGTTCGACCACGCTGACATCGTCACGGCCGCCGTGGACCGGCTGCGCAGCAAGTCCACGTACTCCACGCTGCCGTTTTTCCTGCTGCCCGAGCGATTCACGCTGACCCAGTTGCAGCACACCTATGAGGCGATCCTGCAGACGCGCCTGGAGAAGTCCAACTTCCGTCGCAAGATGGAAGCGTGGGGCGCGCTGGAGGCGACCGACGAGGTGGTCGGGGGCGCCCAGCGGCCAGCGCGGCTTTACCGGTTGAAGGATTTCACCTTTTTCGACCGCAGCGTCGGCTGCCGCAGCGTCGGCTGATCCGACGGGGCACACCTTCCTCCCATGCAAAGATAGTTGCACAACAACAATAAGCCGGCATATACTGGCTACACTTAGTTTTAAAATGCCACTAAGGGGCGATCATGTTCACCATCACTGCGGTCAATGAAGGACAGCGCACGACCGACACGCCGGCCGCATTCCGGTTTCCGGGCGGCGAAATGCAGGTCACCATTCCCGCCGGCTTGCGTGAACAAGCCGACGCCACCCGCGAATTTCGCATCCACGCCTTGTTGAAGTCGGCCGACGACGTCATGCAATTGCTGTTGCTGACCGACGCGCTGCGCCGCCTGAACCCGGCCGCGCCCGTGCACCTGGACATGCCCTACGTGCCGTACGCCCGCCAGGACCGCGTGTGCAACCCGGGCGAGGCGCTGGGCGCCGCAGTGTTCTGCAAGCTCATCAATGACCAGCAGTACGCCACGGTCACCATCGTGGAGCCGCACAGCGACGTCACGCCGGCGCTGTTGCAGCGGGTGCGGGTGGTCGACGCCGCCGCGTTTCTGAAGAAAGCGCTGGCCGCGCCGGCCTTCGCCCAGGGCGTCACGTTGATGGCGCCGGACGCCGGCGCCCGCAAGCGGGTGCAGGCGCTGGCCAAGGCGTTGGGCGTGGCGAACGTGCGGTATGCGGAAAAGGTCCGCGATCCGCAGACCGGCCGCATCACTGAAACCCGCGTGCCCGACGATATCCCGGCCCAGCCCGTGCTGGTGGTCGACGACATCTGCGATGGCGGACGCACGTTCCTGGAACTGGCCGCCGCCCTGGCCGACAAGACCCGCCAGCCGCTCTATCTGTATGTGACGCACGGCATCTTCAGCAAGGGCCTGACCGAGCTGAAGGCGCGGTACGCCGGGATTTTCACCGCCTACGATTGGACCCGCACCGGAGAGGCCACTGCGGCCGGCGCCGGCGCGGTGCTGGTCAACTAAGCATGCAGATCGAGTAAGCAAGCCGCTCAACCAAGAATGCAGATCAACTAAGAAGGAATCCGCCATGAATGCCCCCGACATCCTGGCCCCGAAGCTCAAGAACGGCCTGAATCCCTTCCTGCAGGCGGACTTCTACAAGACCGGCCACCCGTTCCAGTACCCCAAGGGCACGAACAAGATCCTGGCCAACTTCACGCCGCGCTCGGCGCGCCTGGCGCCGGTGCTGCCCGAACTGTTCGACGAAAAGATCGTCTGGTTCGGCCTGCAAGGCTTCATCAAGGAAATCCTGATCGGGCTGTTCAACCGCGAGTTCTTCGGCAAGCCCGCCAGCTCCGCCGTGCGCCAGTACCAACGACGCGTGGACAACGCGCTGGGCAAGGGCGCGGTCACGGTCGATCACCTGCAGGCCCTGCACGACCTGGGCTATCTGCCGCTGGAAATCCGCTCGGTGCCCGAGGGCGCACGCGTCGACATCCGCGTGCCGCCGGTCACCTTCATCAACACCCGCCCGGAATTCGCCTGGCTGGTGACCTATATCGAAACCCTGTTCAGCTGCGAGTCCTGGAAGCCGTCCACCGTCGCCACCATCGCCTTCGAATACCGCAAGCTGCTGACGTACTTCGCGCAACTGACCGGCAGCCCGATGGCGTTCGTGGACTGGCAGGGCCACGACTTCTCGATGCGCGGCATGGCCGGGCTGTACGACGCGCGCAAGTGCGGCGCGGGTCACCTGCTGTCCTTCACCGGCACTGACACCATCCCGGCCATCGACTACCTGGAAGACCTCTACAACGCAGATTCGGACCGCGAACTGATCGGCGGCTCGGTGCCGGCGACGGAGCACTCCGTGATGTGCCTGGGCAGCAAGGAAGGCGAGATCGAGACCATCCGCCGCCTGGTCAAACAGGTGTATCCGGCCGGCATCGTGTCGGTGGTGTCCGACACCTGGGACTTCTGGCAGGTGGTGACGGACTTTGCCGCGGCGCTCAAGACCGAGATCATGAGCCGCCAGCCGGATGCGCTGGGCAACGCCAAGGTCGTATTCCGTCCGGACTCCGGCGACCCTGTGAAGATTTTGACCGGCTACTTCTGCACCGACGTGCCGGACGTGCAGGACCGCGCCGCCCTGCAAGCGGCGCAGGCCGCGGGCTTTGAGGCCGTGCGCGATGCGGCCACGGGCACGTACTGGCTGCTGGGCGAGGACGCCAGCGCGCAGCAGACGCTGCGCGCGCCCGAGGTCAAGGGCGCCGTGCAATGCCTGTGGGACACGTTCG
>DMTA01000331.1 GCA_003454835.1 Achromobacter sp.
CGCGATGCCGTCGATCACCGACACGATGTCCGAGATCTTCACCGAACTGGCGGAGATTGCGGTCATGGTGCTGACGACTTCCGACACGGTGGCGCCGCCGCGCGACGCCGTTTCCGAGGCGGCCGCGGCGAGCTGGTTGGCTTGCTTGGCGCTGTCGGCGTTCTGCTTCACGGTAGACGACAGTTGCTCCATCGATGCGGCGGTTTCCTCCAGTGAGGCCGCCTGCTGCTCGGTGCGCGAGGACAGGTCGGTGTTGCCCGCCGCGATCTCGCCGGAGGCGGACGCGATGCTGTCCACGCCGGTGCGGATCCGGGCGACCGTGCTGGCCAGGTTGGCGTTCATGGATTCCAGCGCCGCCATCAACTGGCCGATCTCGTCGCGCGAGCGCACGACGATGGTGCTGGTCAGGTCGTTTGCGGCGACGGTGCGCGCCACGCGCACGGCGTCGGATAGCGGGCGGGTGATGCTGCGCGTCAGCAGCACGGACATCAGCAGGCCGCAGACCACCGCGATGGAGCCGATCACGATCATCCACAGGTTTGCAGTACGGTAGGACGCTTCGATCTCGTCGGCCCGCGCGTCGATATCGGCGCGCTGCAGCTCGGACAGGCGATTGATGTTGTCGATGAACTGGCGCGTCGCGGGCACGAACTCCTGCGTGAAGGTCTTGTTGGCCGCGTCCACGTTGCCTTCCTGCTTGGCCTTGAAGATGCCGTCGCGCGTGCGCAGGTAATCCGCGCGCGCCTTGCTGATCCCCTGCCACAGCGCCTTTTCCTCGTCGCTTTCGATCAAGGGTTCGATCTTCTGCTGCAAGGCCGACGAGTTGCGGGTCGATGCCGCGGCTTCTTCGGTGAAGAAGCCTGCCAGGCTGGCGTCGGCGCTCTTGGCGATCGCAGTGGTCCGGGTGACGCCGGACTGGATGTTGCGCGCCCAGTCGTTGATCAAACGTTCCTTGGTGAGAGAACGCTGCGTCAGCGTTTCGACAGAGTCGTTGATGTTGGCCAGGCTGACCAGCCCGACGATGCACATGACCATGATCATGGCGAGCAAAATGGTGAAACCACCCGCCAGGCGGGTTCCAAGCTTCATGTTTTTCATACTGCCTCCGGCGACTTCCAGGGCAAGTGTGAATGCGTGCTCGGGCGGATGCCTTGGCGGCGGGATTGCGCCGCCGCCAAATCAAGCCAGATGCTCGCAAGCCCCTGGTTATCCGCCCCCAATATTGGTGTCCGTTGTATCTGAGAAGTGCCGCCGGAGAGTTCGGATTTTCGAGGGTTCTCGCGACGGTCGAACGGATGCTAGCAGTCCGGATTTGGGCCGCATCGGGGGAAATGAAGCCGTTATTGACGCAATCTCCTCGCATTGCGTGACGGGCGCCAGCAGCGTTGTAAAAAAGCCGCTACGGCTGACCGAATTCAGCGGCAAAACCCAGGCAAAAAAAACGGCCCGAAGGCCGCAAAACCTCAGGTCGGCAACGTCGGCCGCGCCAACTGGAACGTGTCCGTACTGCGCGCATACCACCCGCCGCCGTGCATGCGGGCAATAAGTCCAAGCGCCGGCGTGTCCACATGCCCGCGTTCGGCATCACGCACGTAGGCGTCCTCGACATGCGCCCCCAGCACGCGCCCGATAACCACAATTTGCCGAGGGCCGGTCACGACCGTTGCCTGGCTGACACACTCCAGCGACACCGGACTGCCCTGAATGCGGGGCGGACGCACATGCGTGGCCGGCAAAGCGGTCAAACCGGCCGCGGCCATCTCGTCGACGTCGGCCGGGTAGTCGGCGCAGGTCTGGTTCATTTCGCGGACCAGGGATTCCGGCACCAGGTTCACCACGAACTCGCCGTTCTCGATGATGTTGGCGCCGGTGTCCTTGAATTCCCCGCCGGCATGGCGCATCAGGCCGATCGCGACCGTCGGCGGCTGATGCCCCATCACGTTGAAGAAGCTGAACGGCGCGGCGTTGACGACGCCTTTACCCGACACGGTGGTGACCCAGGCGATCGGACGCGGCGTGACGGTCGAGGTGAGGATGTTGTAGACCGTCTGCGCCGGCAAGGCGTTGAAATCGAAATGCATCGATCAGACCTCCTGCTGCCCGGCGGCGGCGCCCGTCGCCGAGACCGCGCGCTTTTCCCGGGTGTCCACCTGAAGCTGGAAGACGTCGGGGCGGGCGTAGTGCCCGGACACGTCGAAATCGTACTTGCCGCGCAGGATCTGGTTGGGTTCGATGTCCGCGTACAGGATGGTCTCGTCCGAGAAATCCGGACCGGCCAGCACCTCGCCCAGCGGGCCGATGATGGCGCTGCCGCCGCGCATCAGGACGGTGTCCGGCACGTCGCCCAGCGCGCATTCGAAGTCCTCGGGGTAGGCGCTGCGGCGCAGGTGCTGGCACGCGGTCAGCACGTAGCAGCGCCCTTCCAGCGCGATGTGGCGCATGCTGGGCACCCAGGTGTCACGGTCGTCCGCGGTGGGTGCGCAATACAGCGCGACGCCCTGGCTGTACATGTACATGCGCAGCATGGGCATGTAGTTTTCCCAGCAGATCACCGCGCCAATTTTGCCGTAGGGGGTGTCGATGACGGGCATGGTGGACCCGTCGCCGAAGCCCCAGATCAGGCGTTCCCCAGCGGTCGGCATCAGCTTGCGATGCTTGCCCGCCAGGCCGGCCTGGCCGTTGAAGTACAGCACGGTGCAATACAGTGTGCCGCCGTCGGCCTCGATGCAGCCCATGACCACAAAGCTGTCGGTGTCGGCTGCTGCCTGCGCCACCAGCGCGACTTCCTCGCCGTCCAGGCGGACGGCCTGCTGATGGTAGGCGGCAAAGGCGTCGCGGCCTTCGGGCTTGCGCATCCCAATGGGCGCGCCGAAGGAGTTGCCCTTCGGGTATCCGCCCAGGAAGGCCTCGGGAAACACCTGCACGCGGGCGCCCTGCTCGGCCGCCTGCCGGATCAGCGCGGCGGCCTTCTCGGCGCAAGCCATGCTGTCGGTGGGAATGGACGCCGCCTGGATGACGGCGGCCTTGAAGGTCTTTTGCATGGACATATCTATGCTCGCTTCCTTTTTGTCTCTTTATTGTCAGTGGGCCGGATCTTCGTCGATGGCCTTCGCACGCGTGTTGGGCAGCAGCAGGCTGCCGATGACGCCCACGACCACCATCACCGCCACCGGATACATCAGGCCGCCGAAGATATTGCCGCTGGCCTGCGCCAGGTAGGTGGCGGTAAAGGGCACGATACCGCCAAAAATGCCGGCGCCGATGTGATACGGGAACGACAGCGCCGTGTAGCGGATGCGCGCCGGGAACAATTCAACCAGATAGGACGCGACCGGGCCATAGACCATCGCGACGACGGCCGTCATCAGCACCAGGATCAGGATGATGGTGGCGCGGTCGATGCGCGCGGGATCCGCCTTTTCCGGATAGCCGGCCGCCGTCAGCGCCTTGGCGTAGGCCGCGCGGTCAAAGCCATTGACGGTGGCGCCCCCCACGCTCATCGCGATCTCCTGCCCCGGGATCGGCGCGGCGTATTCAAAGTTGATGCCCTTGCCGACCAGGAATTTCTTGGCCTGCACGCACACCTTCTTGTGGTCGGCATGGCTGCCGATCATGGCCGCCTGCAATCCGAAGTCGCACGCGCCGCCGCTGGTGTCCGCATGAACGCGGACCGGCGTCGTCTGCATGGCCTGCGCCAGCGCCGGATTGCCGGCATTGAGCAACACGTTGAACATCGCGTGGTAACCCACGGCGCCGATGAACAGGCCGGCCATCATGATCCACTTGCGCCCCACCTTGTCCGACAGCCAGCCGAACAGCACGAAGGTCGGCGCGCCAATGATGAAGCCGATCAGGATCAGCCTGTAGACGGTCGTCTGATCAAGCTGCACGGCCTGCTGCAGGAAGATCATCACGTAGAACTGGCCGGTGAAGTACGTGGCGCCCTGACCGGCGGTGACGCCGATCAGCGCCAGCAGCACGAGGCGCAGGCTGGGCCATTGGCCGAACGTTTCCTTGACGGGGTTCTTCGACAGGCGGTTCTGCTGCTTCATGCGCGTGAAGACGGGCGATTCGTGCAGCTTGGCGCGCACGTAGATCGAAATGGCCAGCATCACGATCGACAGGATGAACGGCAGACGCCAGCCCCACTGGCGGAAGTCCTCGGCGCTCATCGAGGCCTGGACGAGCAGGATGACGACCAGCGACAGGATCAGGCCGGCTGACGAGGTGATCTGGATCCACCCGGTCAACAGGCCCCGGCGCCGCGGTTCGCAGTGTTCGGCAACGTAGATCACCGCGCCGCCGTATTCGCCGCCCACCGCCAGGCCCTGCACGACCCGCAGCGTCAGCAGAAGGATCCAGGAGAGGTGGCCCGCCGTCTCATAAGTGGGCAGGCAGCCGATCAGCACGGTGGCGCCGCCCATCATGACGACCGTGATCAGAAAGGTGTACTTGCGGCCGAGCTTGTCGCCCAGGTAGCCGAACATCACCGCGCCAAGCGGCCGGATGATGAAGCCCACGGCCAGCGCGCCCAGTGCGGCCAAGAGCGCCACTGTCGGATTGTCCTGCGGGAACAGGACCTGGCTCATGAAGACGGCCAGCGTTCCGTAGATGAAAAAGTCGTACCACTCGAATAGCGTGCCCAGCGTCGAGGCGACCACGACCTGGCGTTCTTCCTTGCGGCTCAGCGTCGGCCCGGCGTCGAGCCTGGGCATTGCGACATTTGCTTCCATGCTTGCTTTCCCCTGTCGTTTTAGATTGATACTGCTGTATGCATTAACTATTATCAAAGCTAAGCGCAGCCGGGAAAAAGCTAGGGGAAACCCGGCGCGGGCCGGAAAAGTGCCGGAAAGGCGCTGCTACACTGCCGCCACGCACACTGTGGAGGCAGCAATGGCAAGGCCCGCCGGCAAGGCTGAGAAGAATTCGGAACAGGCGCCGGCCACGGCGCGCAGGGGCATCCAATCGATCGAAGTGGGATTCCGGATCCTGGACGTCATCCGCAAGACTGGCCGCCCGATGCCGCTGAAGGAGATCGCGGACGCCTGTGCGTTGACCGTGCCCAACGTCCATTACTACCTGGTGAGCTTCCAGAAAGTCGGCGTGGTGCAGCAGCACGCGGATACCGGTCACTACGGGCTGGGTCCATATGCGTTGCGACTGGGGCTTGCCGCCCTGGAGCAATTCGACGTGTTCACGACGGCGCGCCCGATCATGGCCGAGGTGGCCGCCGCCACGGGTCACACCGTGTTCTTGGGCGTGTGGGGCAACAAGGGCCCGACGATCGTCTACCGCGTCGAAGGCAGCCGCAGCCGGCCGCTGCTGGAATTGCGCGTGGGCACGGTGATGCCGCTGCTGTCGTCCGCGCTGGGCCGCAACTTCCTGGCGCACCTGCCCGATGCGCTGACCCGCGAGCTGCTGGAACAGGAGATGGCCTCCTCCGTGCCCGAAAGCCACGGCGGCACCGCCGGCAATGCCTACACGATGGCGGACGTGCAGGCCATTCGCGACGAAGTGCAGAAGCACCACATCAGCCGCTGCCGCCACGCGCTGCTACCGCATTTCACGTCGTTGTCCGCGCCCATCTTCGACATGCTGGGCGAAATGAAGGCGGCCATCACACTGATGGGACCGGTCGGCGCGGTGGACGACGACCTGGAATCCGAGACCGCGCGCCTGCTCAGCGAAAAAGCCCGCTCAATCTCGGCGACGGCGGGCTGGGTGGATCCTGAGGCGCGCTAAGCGCTACCCCTCCGCCACGATCTTCGCGTCCTGGATTGTCTTCGCGTACTTCTGCTGTTCGCTCTTCATGAATTCGGCAAAGCGCTGCACGCCCCCGCCGCCGTCTTCCGCCCCCACCTGCGCCAGCTTCTCCTGCACGTCGGGCATCGCCAGCACCTGGTCGATGTCGCGGTTCATGCGCTGGACCATGGCGGCGGGCATTCCGCCCGGGCCCACCATGCCAAACCAGATGCTGGCCTCGAAGCCCGGATAGCCCTGCTCAGCCACGGTCGGCACATTGGGCTGGCTCTTGGAACGCTTCTGCAACGTCTGGGCCAGCGCGATAACCTTGCCGGACTGGATCAGCGGCGTGGCGGTGGTCATGCCCTCGAAGCAATATTGCACGTGGCCGCCCAGCAGGTCGTTCATCAGGGGCGCCGAGCCCTTGTACGGCACGTGCAGCACGTCGATGCCGGCGCGCGCCTTGAAGATTTCCAGCGCCAGATGCTGCGCGGATCCGCTGCCCGCCGACCCGAACACGATCTTGCCGGGCTGCGCGCGGCATAGCTGGACGAGTTCGGGCAGGGTCTTGGCCGGCTGGCTGGCGCCGCCGATCAGAATGGTGGGCGTCTTGCCGACCAGCGCGATGGGCGTGAAGTCCTTGTCCACCGAATACGCCAGCTTGGGCTGCAGGCCGGGCGCGATGCCATGGCTGTTCACGTGCGCCATCAGCAGCGTGTTGCCGTCGCCGGGCTGGCGGGCGACCTGCTCGGCCGCAATGATGCCGGCCGCACCCGCGCGGTTTTCAACGATGACGGGCATGTTCCACAGCACGCCGAGCTTCTGCCCCAGCAGCCGGGCCAGCACCCCCGTGCCGCCGCCCGCGGGAAACCCCACGACGATCTTCACCGGCCCGGCCGGCATGTCCTGCGCCCGCGCCGCCGACGGCAGCACAAGGGCCGCCCCCAGCGCCGCAGCGCCGGTCATAAATTGCCTACGTTGCATCGTTGTCTCCTCGCGCGCCGGTCCGACGGCCGGCAACTGGTTATGTGGAACTGCCTGCCGCTGTTGCATCCGGCCGTCTGACGCGGCCTGGATGCGGACCTTCGGTACTACGCCTGCATGAACCGGCGCCGCCGCTGTCTGGGCCCGACTCGTGCCCTTTCGCGCGCGGCGCGTGGCGACGGGACTAGCGGGCGACCCGCGTCCACTTGCCGAAGCGTTCGACCATGCGCTCGTCAAAGCCGAACCCCAGGCCCGGCTCCTGATGCAGGATCACGCGGCCCTGCTTGTGGGTCAGTTGGCGGTCGACCAGCTTGCGGAAGTTCAGGACCTGGTCGTCCCAGAAGAATTCGACGTAGCGCGCATTGGGCGTGGCCGCGACCAACGGGGCATGCACATCGTGGAACCAGTGCGGGCACACGACCACGCCGTAGCTGGCCGCCGTGGCGGCGATGCGCTTCCATTCGGTGATGCCGCCGCAAACCGCCGCATCCGTCTGCAGGATGCCCGCCGCGCCCTTGTCCAGCAGTTCCTTGTGATACCAGCGGCCGTAGCCGATCTCGGCGGTGGCAATTGGCAGGTGGGTCAGTCGCGCCAGCTTGGCGTGGCTGTCGATGTCGTCCGGACTGAAGGGCTCTTCGATGAAGTACGGCTCGTATTGTTCAAAACGGCGGATGTATTGCATGGCCTGTGTCACGTCCTGCCAGGCGTTATTGCAGTCCATCATCAGCTCGACATCCGGACCCACGGCTTCGCGCGCCGCCTTCAGACGCGCTTCTTCCTCGCGCGGCGACAGTCGGCCGGTCTTCATCTTGACCGCGCCAAAGCCCTTGGCCACATAGCTGGCCATTTCCTCGCCCAGATGCTGCGGCGTCTTGCCATCCAGGTAGTAGCCGCCGCTGGCGTAGGCCGGCACGGATTCCAGCTCGACAGCGCCCAGGAACTTGTGCAGCGGCAGGCCCGCGGTCTTGGCGTTCAGGTCCCACAGCGCGATGTCCAGCGCGCTCAAGGCGCGCATCACGGTGCCTTGGCGCCCTTGCAACAGCGCTTCCTGGTACATGGATTGCCACAGTCCTTCGACCGCGTGCGAGTCCTTGCCGAGCAGCACGGGGCCCAGGAGGCTTTGGACGGCCGCCTCGAAGATCGCGCCGCCGGCGCTGCCGACGTAGCAGAATCCGATGCCCTCGACGCCATCGGTGGAACGCACCTTGACCAGGCCGTAATGGCGGGTGGACACGGTGCGGTTGGAGAACGAGGTGACTTTATCCAGAGGCACCGCCGCGGCGCATACGTCTATGGATTCAATGATGGGCACGGGTTGGCTCCTTGGTAGCAGTGAAATCGACGGGTTCGATCGGCGCGCCGCGCGCTGCCTGATCGCCTGGACGTATTCTTCTCCGGCCCAAAGAAAACAACAATTATCTTCACGCATCTTTAGAATGTGGAAAATCCATCTTCCGAGAAGGGACCGCTGCTTTGGACTCGCGTTTTCTACAGACGTATGTGCATGTGGTGGAACTGGGCTCCATCGCCCAGGCCGCCCGGCATCAGGGGCTGACACCGGCCACGGTGCAGCAGCGGCTGCGCGCGCTGGAAGCGGACGTGGGCAGCGCGCTGATCGCGCGCTCGGGCCGCACGGTCAAACCCACGCCTGCCGGCGTGC
>DMTA01000160.1 GCA_003454835.1 Achromobacter sp.
GGCCCCGATGGCGGCTCGGTCGAGAAGGCGCTGATCAAGGCCGGCGAGACCCGCAGCTTCACCCCCGGCCAGGTGAGCCGCGTGACCCTGGGCAACGCCTCGGCGGTCCAGGTTCAGCAGAACGGCGCTATCGTCGATCTGACCCCCTACCAGCGAGCCAACGTGGCCCGCTTTCAGGTATCCTCTGAAGGCTCCGTTGTCCCGGTTTCACACTGAGACGCGGTTTCACCACCTTCGATAATCCCAATGGTCCCTCCCTACGGGCGGGGCGAGAGTACGCATGGCGATCGACGATCTGCTCGACGAGCACGAACAAAGTGAACGTGTCCGCAGCTGGCTGCGGAAGAATGGCGCCAGCATCCTCGGTGGCGTAGCGATCGCCATCGGCGCCATTGCCGGCTGGCAGTGGTACCAGACCAACCAGGGCGGCAAGCTGGCCTCGGCCAATGTCGAGTACCAGAAGGCGCTGGTTGGCCTGCAGGAAAACAAGCTGGATGAGGCGGCAAAGGCGGTCAAGGCGCTGGAGGCTGGCCCGTCCAGCATCTACGGCGATCTGGCGGCCCTGCAGCTGGCCAAGGCCCAGGTCGACGCCGGCAAGAACGAAGAAGCACTGGCCACCCTGCGCGGCGTCAAGGTCGAAGGCGACCTGCAGCGCGTGGTTGACCAGCGCGTCGCCCGCCTGCTGGTGGCCACCGGCAAGAGCGACGAAGCGATCAAGCTGCTTGGCAGCGCCACCGACAGCGGCAGCCTGGAAATCCAGGGCGATGCGCTGCTGGCGCAGGGCAAGCGTGACGCGGCCCGTGAGCAGTATGAGAAGGCGCTTAAGACGCTGGACGTGGCAGCACCGCAGCGGCGCGTGCTGGAAACCAAGGTTATGGACGCTGGCGGCACCGTCGCCGCCCCTGCGGAGTCGGTTTGATGAGTCAGAAGGTCATGATTACGCGCGTCGCCTCCGTCCTGCTGCTGGGCATGGCATTGACCGGCTGCAGCACCATGAAGGGCTGGTTCGCTGGTAAGGATGCCGCCGCCAAGAAGGCACAGGAGCCGGCCGAACTGGTCAAGTTCGAGCCGACCCTGAAGGTCAACAAGGCCTGGTCGGTCAACCTGGGCAAGGGCGAGCGCCGCATCGGCGTGCGCCAGGGCCCGGCCGTGGCCAATGGCCATGTGTTCGCTGCGGCGATCACCGGTGGCGTGCACGCCATCGACCTGCAGACCGGCAAGAAGGTCTGGACCTGGGAGCCGCAGAAAGAAAAGAAGAAGGCCAAGCTGCGCCTGTCCGGCGGCCCGGGTGTCGGCGAGAACCTGGTGGTCATCGGTACCCTCGATGGCCAGGTGATCGCGCTGGACATCAACGATGGCAGCGAGAAGTGGCGCGCCCGCGTGCCGGGCGAAGTGATCTCGGCCCCGGCTGTGTCGCAGGGCCTGGTGTTCGTGCGCAGCAATGATGGCCGCGTCACCGCGTTCGAAGCCTCCAACGGCACCCAGAAGTGGTTCAACCCCAGCGAGCTGCCGGCGCTGACCGTGCGTGGCAACGCGCCGGTGGTCACCGGTCCGGGCGTGCTGTTCATCGGCAAGGATGACGGCGCTGTCGCCGCCCTGGCCATGCAGGACGGCCGCACCCTGTGGGACCAGACCGTGGGCAGCCCCGAAGGCCGTACCGAGCTGGACCGCATGGCCGACGTCGACGGCGCTCCGGTGCTGGAAGGCAATACGCTGTTCGTGAGCAGCTTCAAGAACCAGACCATGGCCATCGAAGGCCCGACCGGTCGCCCGCTGTGGGCGCGCGACCACGGCGGTGCCGGTGGCGTGGCGGTGTCTTCGGGCAATGTGTTCGTTACCGACCCCAAGGGCGGCGTGTTCGGTCTGGACAAGACCAGCGGCACCGCGATGTGGTCGCAGACCGGTCTGGCGCGTCGTTCGCTGACCGGCCCTGCGCTGCAGGGTGATTACGTGGTGGTCGGTGACTACAAGGGATACCTGCATTGGCTGCAGGCCTCCGACGGCGCGATGGCGGCGCGGGCCAAGAGCGGCGGTGACGCCCTGCTGGCCCAGCCAATCGTCGTCGACGGGGTGCTGCTGGTGCAGAATGTTGACGGCAAGCTGACCGCGTTCCGGTTGGCAAATTAATACGGAGTAATCGCGATGCTGCCTTTGGTCGCCCTGGTTGGACGGCCGAATGTCGGCAAGTCGACTATTTTCAATGCTTTGACCCGCACGCGTGACGCCCTGGTCCATGACCAGCCCGGCGTCACCCGCGACCGCAACTACGGCGTCTGCCGTCTGGACGAGGACAACCATTTCCTCGTCGTGGACACCGGCGGTATTGCCGAGGAAGAGGAAGGCCTGGCGGGCGCTACCACGCGCCAGGCTCGCGCCGCTGCGGCCGAAGCCGATCTGATCCTGTTCGTCGTTGATGCCCGCGAGGGCACCTCGGCGATGGATGACGAGATCCTGGCGTGGCTGCGCAAGCTGTCGCGCCCGACGCTGCTGCTGATCAACAAGATCGACGGCACCGACGAGGACACCGTACGCTCGGAATTCGCCCGTTACGGCTTCAGCGAAATGCTGACCGTGTCGGCCGCCCATCGCCAGGGTCTGGATGACCTGATGGACGAAGTGATCCAGCGCCTGCCCGAAGAAGGCAGCGGCGAAGAGCTGGACAACGATCCG
>DMTA01000490.1 GCA_003454835.1 Achromobacter sp.
GCGAGCGGTCCCCGGCCGACGCGCAACCCGCACTGCGATTGGACTACCAGCTGGTGTCGCGCACAGGCGAGGTGCTGCTGCGCGGCGAAGACGCACCCAAGCGGCCGTTCGTGGATCCCGACCGCCGCGGCGACCGCTATTACGACGTGCGCGCCGACGGCGAGGACTGGCGCGTCTACGTCCGTCATCACGACACCCTTGGGTTTTCGGCGCAGGTCGGCCAAGAGATGGACGAGCGCACCGACCTCATCTGGGACATGCTCGAATCGCTGGCCTGGCCGTTGGTCGGGTTGTGGGTGCTGCTGGGGCTGATCAACTGGTTTCTGATCTGGCGGCTGCTCAAGCCGCTTGCGCGCATGACGCGCGGCATCGAGGCCAAGTCGCCGACCGATCTTTCGCCGGTGGCCGAGGAGAGCAGGGCGTATGAAGTCCAGTCGATCACGGCGGCGCTGAACCGGCTGCTGGGGCGCCTGGATCATGCGCTGGAAGCGGAGCGGCGCTTCACCGCGGACGCCGCCCACGAACTGCGCACACCGCTCGCGGCACTGGCATCGCGGATCCAGGTGCTGCAACGCAGCCATCCGCCCGAACAGGCCCCGGCGCTCGCGGCCCAATTGCAACGCCTGCGCGCCGACATGATGCGCACGACCAGCCTGGTCGAGAATCTGCTGCAGCTGGCGCGGCTGGACCCGCAATCGGCCGATGCCATGCCCCGTGAACGTGTCGACGTGCTGAGCCTGCTGCAGGATGCCGCCGACGCCTGCGCGCCCGCGGCGGCGGCGCAGGGCACGACGATAACGATTGCTGCGCGCGAAGCGGCACTGGTCGGCAACCGGGATGCGCTCTTTACCGCCTTGCGCAACCTGATCCATAACGCGGTGTCGTACGGCCGCCCGGACGGGCAGGTGCAGGTCGCGGCCGACCGCGAGGGCCAATACGTTGCGCTCAGTGTGAAGGACGACGGCCCGGGCGTGGCGCCGGCCGATCTCGAGCGGCTGACGCAGCGTTTCTACCGGGTACTGGGCACCAACGTCCCGGGAAATGGCCTGGGTCTATCCATCGTCGCGCGCGTGGCCGGCATGCACGGCGGAGAATTGCGGTTCGGGCCGGGGCTGGACGGCCGGGGACTGGGCGTCACGCTGCTCGTGCCGGTCCAGATCAAAGCCTGACGACGAAAATCTGCCTCCGCGCCCAACGCTCAGGTCTGCTTCATCTTCGGGGCGTCAAATGGCGCCATGTTCAACAACGAAGCGCAATCCGCGCAAGGAGCCGCACCATGACCCAGTCCACTCGTCGTTCCACCTTCGTCCGCACCTTCCTGGCCAGCGCCGTGCTGGCCGGCGCCTCCGTGACAGGCGTGGCGCACGCCCAGGGCTACACGGGACCCAGCACCGGCAAACCCGCGGCCCAGGGCTACAGCGGCCCCAGCACGGTAGCGGTCACCACCGTCAAGGAATTGCTGGCCAACGGCCGCGATGACCAGAACGCCATCCTGCGCGGCCGCATCGTCTCGCACGACGGCGACGATCACTACACCTTCGACGACGGTACGGGCCAGATCCGCGTCGAAATCGACAACGACGACTTCCCCGCCGGCCAGAAGATCGACGACAAGACCCAGGTCGAATTGCGCGGCGAACTGGACCGCGATCGCAACAGCGTCGAGTTCGATGTGGACAGCGTCCGCGTGATGTAAAGAGCGTGCGGCGGGCGCATACGGTATTCTGTCGGCCTCAAGTCGATCCCCGTACCTGTTTGTCGTGAACCCCGTAACGCCTCCCGCCGCGGTCCATCTGCCCGAAGCCACCATCCGCGCCACCGTCCGGTTGCCCATCCGTCTTGCCGACGGCTCCGAGGCACAGGCGTTGGCGTACAGCTTTCATGGCCTGGCCGACGGCCGCGACCATCTCGCCCTCAAGTTCGGGCAGCCTGGCCCGCAGCCGCTGGTCCGGCTGCATTCCGAGTGCATGACCGGCGACGTCTTCGGCTCGCTGCGCTGCGACTGCGGCCCGCAATTGCACGAAGCGCTGCGCCTCATGAGCCAGGAGGGCGGCTACCTGCTGTACCTGCGCCAGGAGGGACGCGGCATCGGCCTATATTCCAAGATCGACGCATATCGGTTGCAGGAATTGGGCTACGACACCTACACCGCCAATCTGGAACTCGGCCACGGTCTGGACGATCGCGACTACACGCCGGCGGCGCAGATGCTGCGGGCGCTGGGCGTCGATGATCTTGAACTGCTCACGAACAATCCCGACAAGCGCACGCAGTTGGAACGCATGGGCATCCGAGTCAGCGGCTGCCGCCTGACCGGTGTCTATCCGAACGAGCACAACAAGGGCTACCTGCTGGCCAAGGCGCTGCGCACGCAGCACCGGATCGAACTCGGCCAGACCGAGGAATGATGGTCTCGCAGTCCGCTAGCCGCCCATCGGGGCGGCTTTGCTTTTCCCGGGAGTAAGGACAAACCCTTATACTCTGGGCCGGTCGATGGGCCGCATTGCCGGCTGTAAGGCCGTATCGTGTTTTGGAATTCCCTGATGAATCAACAACATAAAGACCTGTCCGCGCTCGCAAAAGCGTGGCTGTTTGTGCTGGGCGCGTGCATTCTGGCCGCCGGGCTCTTTTTCGGTTACCACGGCGCACGCCTGGTGGCGCTGAACGGAAGCTGGTATTTCGTGGTGTGCGGCGGTGTGCTTGCCATCTCCGGCATCCAGATCGCCCGCCGCCGCGCCAATGGCGGCCTGCTTTTCGCGCTGGCGCTGGTCGGCACCGCCATCTGGGCGGTCATCGACGCTGGTCTGCAATTCTGGCCGCTCGTCTCCCGCGTCCTGGTGTTTGTGGGCTTCGGCATCCTG
>DMTA01000401.1 GCA_003454835.1 Achromobacter sp.
GGCAGCGACGCCGTGGCCGGAGCCGTGGACGCGACAGGCGCGCCCGGCGCAGTCACCAGGCACGCGCGGCCATCGAAAACGGTCGAGCAGGCGCCGCAACGCACCAGGCCATTGCGGACCCGAAGCTGATCAGGCACCACCTTGAACGAGGTGCCGCACTGCGGGCAGCGGGTGGTCAGAGCCATGAGGCGTGCTCCTGCTGCCGGGACTCAGGGCTTCTTGCCGTGCAGGCAGACCCAGCCGTCGCGCGCACGCCAGACCGACATGGCCAGCCAGGGCGCATAGGCGGCCGCGACCTCCTCGGCCTGGCGTTCCAGCACGCCCGACAACACCAGGTGGCCACCCGCGGCAACGCGGCCGGCCAGCATGGGGGCCAGCACCTTCAGGGGATTGGACAGGATGTTGGCGACCACGACTTCGAACGTGCCGTCCGCCAGTCCGTCGGGCAGCATGGCCTGCAGCTCGACCTTGTTGACCTCGGCGTTGAACACCGTGCTCTGCACCGCCTGCGCGTCGATGTCGACCGCCTGCGTGGGGCCGGCGCCCAGCTTGCGCGCCGCAATAGCCAGAATGCCGGATCCGCAACCGTAGTCCAGCAGGGTCGCGCCGGCGGGAAGCTCCGCTTCGAGCCAGGCCAGACACAGGTGCGTCGTGGGATGGCTGCCCGTGCCGAAAGCCAGGCCCGGGTCCAGTTCAATGTGGATAGCGCCTTCCTGATCGGGCATGGCCGTGTCCCGGCCGGGCACATCGGGATTGTCGCGGTGCCAGCTGGGCACGATCCAGAGGCGTTCGGCGATGTGGATCGGGCCGAACTGCGATTGCGTCAGGCGCACCCAGTCGGCGTCCGGCACGTCGCGCAGGCTCCAGCCGTCGAACACCGATGCATCGAGCTCCCCGGTTTGGGCGGCTTCTTCCATGATCTGCGCGGGATCGGCGCCGTCGGGCAACAAGGCGACGACGAGATTGCGGTCCCATGCCTGGACGTCGGGCTCGGTGCCCGGCTCGCCGAACAACGGGCGTTCGACTTCGGTGCCGAAGTCGGCGTCTTCGACGGAGACCGACAGCACGCCGGCTTCGAGCAAGGCGTCCGACAGGGCTTCGGCCTGCGTCTCCGAGCAGTGGAGCACGAGTTCACGCATGATTTTTCTCTTCCATCTGGTCAACGGGCCGCGGCATCCGCCGCGGCCCGATCAACCTTAAAACATCAACAAGGTAAAACGCAAAAGGGGCCGTGAGGCCCCAGAGTCGGTCAGGGACGCTGCGCCAACTTGTGTTCCAGATAGTGGATGCTGGTGCCGCCTTCGATGAAGCGGGCGTCCTGCAGCATTTCGCGGTGCAGCGGGATGTTGGTGGAGATGCCTTCCACCACCATTTCCGACAGCGCGATGCGCATGCGGGCCAGCGCCTGGTCACGCGTGTCGCCGTACGTGATGACCTTGGCGATCATCGAATCGTAGTTGGGCGGCACGAAGTAGCCATTGAACGCGTGCGAGTCGATACGCACGCCAGGACCGCCCGGCGTGTGCCAGTTCGTGATGCGGCCCGGGCTGGGCACGAAACGGAACGGATCTTCGGCGTTGATGCGGCATTCGATCGCATGGCCGCTGAACGTGATGTCACGCTGACGCAGCGTGAACTTCTCGCCGGCGGCGATCAGGATCTGCTGCTGCACCAGATCGATGCCGGTGATCAGCTCGGTGACCGGGTGTTCAACCTGGATGCGGGTGTTCATTTCGATGAAATAGAACTCGCCGTTTTCGTACAGGAACTCGAACGTGCCGGCGCCGCGATAGCCCATCTTGCGGCAGGCGTCGGCACAGCGGTCGCCAATGCGCTCGATCAGGCGACGGGCGACGCCGGGCGCCGGCGCTTCCTCGATGACCTTCTGGTGGCGGCGCTGCATGGAGCAATCGCGCTCGCCCAGCCAGACCGCGTTGCGGCCGCCGTCGGCCAGCACCTGGATTTCGATATGGCGCGGGTTCTCGAGGAACTTCTCCATATAGACTTCCGGGTTGTTGAACGCGGCGCCTGCTTCGGAACGCGTCATCGTGACGGCATTGAGTAGGGCGGCCTCGGTGTACACCACGCGCATGCCGCGGCCACCGCCGCCGCCTGCTGCCTTGATGATGACCGGATAGCCGACTTCGCGCGCCGTGCGCAGGATTTCCTGCGGATCGTCGGGCAACGCGCCTTCCGAGCCCGGCACCACCGGCACGCCGGCTTCGATCATGGCGCGCTTGGCGCTGACCTTGTCGCCCATCAGGCGGATCGTGTCCGGACGCGGGCCGATGAACACGAAACCGCTCTTCTCGACGCGATCGGCGAAGTCGGCATTTTCGGACAAGAACCCGTAACCCGGGTGGATTGCCTCGGAATCCGTGACTTCGGCGGCCGAGATGATGGCCGGCATGTTCAGGTAGCTTTCACGCGACGGCGCGGGCCCGATGCACACGGATTCATCGGCAAGGCGCACGTACTTGGCTTCACGGTCGGCCTCGGAGTGCACGACGACGGTCTTGATGCCCAGCTCGCGGCAGGCGCGCTGAATGCGCAGGGCGATTTCGCCCCGATTGGCGATCAGGATTTTTTCGAACATGTTCAGCTATCAGCCAATGACGAACAGGGGTTGACCGTACTCGACGGGCTCACCGTTTTCGACCAGGATTTCTTTGATGACGCCCGACTTGTCGGCTTCGATTTCATTGAGCAGCTTCATGGCTTCAATGATGCACAGCGGATCGCCTTCCTTGACGGTGGCGCCCACGTCGACGAACGGGGCGGCGCCCGGGTTCGGCGAGCGGTAGAACGTGCCGACCATCGGGGCCTTCACGACATGGCCCTGGATGACCGGGGCGGCGGGCGCGGCCGGCGCG
>DMTA01000462.1 GCA_003454835.1 Achromobacter sp.
GGCCACGCAGACCGCGCCGGGTGTCGCCTGCGTGGCCAGCCGCAGCGAGCGCGCGGCCTGGGTCGCCCACATCACGGTTTTGGTTGCCGATGACCGGGGCAACGCCTGCATGAACTGGCGCAAGGCCGCCCCCGTCAGGACATGGCGGCACGCCATGTCCGACGACAGCATCTGCGTCTCGGCAAAGCCTTTAAGCCAGCGCGAGGGCAGCGGCACTTTCTCTTCGACGATCTCCCCTGCCGGCGTCTTCACCCGCAGGGAATCGCTGCCCACGTTCAGGAGCAAGGGCTCGGACGGGCGCAGCCCTGCCAGCGCCTGGCGCAACGGGGGATTCACGTCCACGTTGGTGACGCCGGCTGCCAGATGCGTGGCGTCCAGCGCCGCCGCGTCCACGTCCAGGCGCGCATACACGCCGCAGCACACGCTGAAGGACTCGAAGCGCAATCCTTCGGGCGTGGACGTCACGACGGGATCCGCCGCCCGCAGCACCGCCGCCAGCGTGTTTGGCGGCACGTAAAAACGCGTGCGCGCCACCCGCGCCAGCATCAGCAGCCCTTGCGCCAACACAGCGGGCTGCGCGACGAATCCGGAAAAGAAGTATGGGTGCGCCACCGCGCCCGACGGCGCAATACCGCCGCTGGTGGCCAGGTTCAGGTCGGTCTGGCCCTGCCGCTGGGCCATTTCGGAGGGGGCAAGATAGGCGTAGGCCAGCTCCGTCATGCTTCGTGGCTCCTGGACCGGAGCGGGACGCGGCACGGCACCTTTGCCGTCAAAGGCAGGGGCGAATATGCGCGGTCCGGCTGGGGCGCACGTGTGCCGGGGAGTGTCTGCGCCAATGAGACTTTCAGCTGCTTGTTCATTGGGGACACATGTTAACTGCCGTGGAAACGCGCCTGGCCGCCGGTTGCGCACAAAGCTTGTGGGTTTTGCACCGGCTTTGCCATAATGGCGCCGCCTGCACGCCGGTATGCTGCATTTTTCGAATGCGCGGCGGGCACGGAACCAAAGGCAAGCGGTGCGTTCCAACTCCGCGCACTGTCCCCCTTAACCATCAAAAGAGAAACTCACCATGATCAAGTCCGATGACACCGGCAAGCTGATCCTGCGCCTGACCCTCGGTATTCTGATTCTGCTCCACGGCCTGGCCAAACTGACCGGCGGCGGCGTCGGCGGCATCAGCGGCATGCTGTCCTCCCACGGCTTGCCCGGCTTCCTGGCCTACGGCGTCTACGTGGGCGAAATCATTGCTCCGGTTCTCCTGATCATCGGCGTCTACACCCGTCTGGGTGGCCTGATCATCGCGATCAACATGGTCGTCGCCATCCTGCTGGCGCACGCCGGCCAGATCGGCAGCATGACCAACAACGGCGGCTGGGCGCTGGAACTGCAAGGCATGTTCCTGTTCGCCGGCCTGGCGATCGCCTTCATGGGCGCCGGCCGTTTCAGCCTGGCCGGCAACGGAGGCCGCTGGAACTGATCGCCCGTCCCGCCCGCGCATAACCGCGGGCGATCAAGGCAACATGGGGACCGCTTCAGGCGGTCCCCTTTCTTTTTGCGACGCAAATCCTGCGCTTTTGCAGACATTGATACGAACGACATCGACCGTCACGCAGGCGCAATCACTGGTCACGCGAAAGCTGTTTCGGAACGATTACAGTCCACGAACTCGCTCTCGCGGCCGTGGCCTAATCCCTATGAGCGCAGTGAGGGCGTATCTCGCGCCTGGCGCCCGGCGGGAGCCGCAAGATGAAAAAGCATGTGTTGTTGTTGATGGCAATGGCGAGCGCCCTGAGCGGCTGTGTGGTCGTGCCGGCGCGGCCGGCTTACTACCGGCCCGCGCCGGTGTATTACACGCCGCATTATTACTACTACCCGGCGTATCCCGCCCCGCATTATTACTATCGCGGCTATTGAACCGCGGACCTGCTGCGCAGAGGACATTCTCATGAACCCTTCCTTCCAGATCGCCCGTTTGCGCCCCCTGGCCACCGCAGCTTTCCTGGCGGCCAGCGCGGCCGCTGCCGCGCAGAACGTCTACTCCACCCAGCAGGCGCCGGTTCCATCCGGGCAGAACGTCTATTCGACGCAGCAGGCGCAGGTTCCGTCCGGGCAGAACGTCTATTCGACGCAGCAGGCGCAGGNNATTCGACGCAGCAGGCGCAGGATCCATCCGCCTATCAGCCCGGCTACGACGACGGTGACCCATCCAACGCGAACCTGGCATTGGTCGACCGCAGTCCCGAGCCCCCCCCGCCCTTGCCCGTCTATGTGCAGCCGCCCGCCCCGGCCGACGGCTATATGTGGGTGCCCGGTTACTGGAGCCGCAACCGCTACGGCTTTTTCTGGGTGCCTGGCGCATGGGTGCTGGCGCCGTACCAGGGCGCGCTCTGGACGCCCGGGTACTGGGGTTTTTCCAATGGCGTGTACCTCTGGAACGCAGGCTATTGGGGCCCGCACGTGGGGTTCTACGGCGGCATCAACTATGGCTTCGGCTACACCGGCCTGGGGTACGTCGGCGGCTACTGGAAGCGCGACCGCTTCTACTACAACCGGTCCGTCACGAACGTCAACATCACGCGCGTGACGAACGTCTACCACCGCGACATCGTCGTCAACAACGTGGACAACCGCCGCGTCAGCTATCACGGCGGACCTCAAGGCGTGCGCCGCAAGGCCGACCCGCGCGAATTGGCCGCGCGCAATGACCGCCACGCCGGACCCACGGACGCGCAGCGCGCTTACATGCGCGATGCGGGCGGGAACCGGGCGCAGTTCTACGAACACAACAAGGGACGGCCGCCGCAGGCGTATCTGGATCATGCTGACAACGGCAGACCGGGCCGGGATGGCCGCGCGCCGGGCAACAACCCATCGCCTGGAACGGCCCCGACCGACGA
>DMTA01000431.1 GCA_003454835.1 Achromobacter sp.
TTGATCGCGTTATGGAAAGCGTACGGGCCGGGTCGGATCTGATGCCCGTTCCGGCCGAGCGGGCGCGGTCTGCCGCGTCCTGCCCTGGATTAAACGCAACGCGCGAACCCCCGGCCATAGGTATTTGCATCCATGGATCATTGGATCCAATTTGTGTTATTTTCGCCGTTATCTATCATGGCGGCTTTTCCAGCCCGGGGACGTCAGTGCTGCAATACCAGAAGACAGCCATCAGCGCCGAAGACGAGGCGTACCTGCATCTACAGCGCGAAATCCGCCTGGGCCGCTATGCNNATGCGCCCGGGCAACGCCTGGTGCCCGACGTTGTTGCCGCCGAGATCGGCACCAGCCGCATGCCGGTGCGCGGCGCGCTGCGCCGGCTGGCCTCGGAAGGGCTGGTCGAAATCCGAGCCAACCGCGGCGCCGTGGTGCGCGGCCTGAATCAGCAGGAGATGCTTGAGGTCTTCGAAATGCGCTCGGTCCTCGAAGGGCTGGCCACGCGCAACGCCGTGGCCAACATGGGACCGGAACATATCCGCCGCCTGACCAACATGCTCGAGCAGCTGGACCAGGGCGCAAGCGAAGACCTCGACTGGACCGCCGCCCACCGCGAATTCCATGAGTACCTTTGCAGCTTCTGCAAACAACCGCGCCTGTTGAACCAGATCTCGGAACTGCACTCGGTCGTCGAACCGTATATGCGCCTCTGGGCCGCTCAACCCGGCCGCGTGCTGCGCGTGCGCGAATCGCACCAGGAACTGATCGACGCACTGCAAACCCGCGACGCCGCGCGTTGCGAGGCGGCGATGCGCCAGCATGTGCTGAACACGGTGCCTGCCTTGCAGGCGTTTCTGGAGCAGGCGGGCTGATATCCAGCGCGTCATGCGCTCTTCAACCCCGCCTATTTCCTGCGCCCGATCTTCGCCTTGCTGACAATCACACCGGGCACGATCAGCGCCGCGCCAACTTTAATTGGTAGCGTTGAAGTCACTTGAGGCCGCATGGAAACGCGCGGCCTTTTTTTGTTTTGCGGTCGATTCGGTATTTTGGCCGACAGCGGGTGACCGGTCTGTGTGGGCCACGATGGTCGCCTCGATGATCACCTTGATTATTCAGCGCCTTGATTATTGAATTTAAATGGCGCAGAAAAGAAAAAAGCCGCTCAAGGCGGCTGATTTCTAAGAAATTCTTGGGGTGGCTGATGGGGCTCGAACCCACGACAACCGGAATCACAATCCGGGACTCTACCAACTGAGCTACAGCCACCTCTGGTACTGCTTTGCACTTCAGTTTCCTTCAGTGCTTTCGTCGTTTTGCGTCTTTCAACTTTGTTTCGAAAGCTGCTCAACAACGAAGAGGCCGAATTCTAGCACGTTTTTTTGAAGGGTGTGAAATCGCCTATAAAAAGCGATCTTGCCACCGGCGGCAGCCTTGCTATTCTTGCGCTTGGTTAATTACCGGAGGCCGTGTCTCAAGCCATCGCCATGGATCGCATACACGCATTTTTGATCGAATACTGGCCTCATGTTGCCTTTGCCGTCAGCATCGTGGCGGGCACGGGCGCGGCGGTGCATGCCGCGATGACCAAGCAGGATGTGCGGGCGGCCATTGGCTGGGTGGGGGTGGCGATGTTTTCGCCGATCCTTGGGGCGCTCTTCTATTTCGTGGCGGGGATCAACCGTATTCGTAAAACGCGGGTGTCGCAGCAGCGGGATGACGCGATGCTCGAGGACGCCGGGCAGGTCGCGACTGCGCCGGTGGACGTGGTGCCCATCTCAGGTGAGCAGTTTGCGTCGCTGAAGGTGCTGGGCGACCGCGTCAGCCGGTTCGAGCTGCTGGGCGGCAACCAGGTGCGGCCGCTGGCGGGTGGCGACGAGACGTATCCCGCGATGCTGCAGGCCATCCGCGAGGCTCAGCACTCGGTGGCGATGCAGAGCTACATCTTCGACAACGATCCGATCGGGCGCGAGGTGGCCGAGGCGCTGATCGAAGCGCACGCGCGCGGTGTGCAGGTCCGGGTGCTGATCGATGCGGTGGGTTCCAAGTATTCGCGCCCGCCGATCGTGCGCATGCTGGCGAAGGCGAACGTTCCCGTGGCGCGGTTCATGACCAATCCGATGGGCGTGCTGCGCATGCCCTACGCCAATCTGCGCAGCCACCGCAAGGTGCTGGTGGTTGACGGACGTGTGGGGTTCACGGGCGGCATGAACGTGCGGGCGGCGTTTGTCAGTGCGCTGGCAGGGGATGCCACGAATCACGACACGCACTTCCGCGTGGAAGGACCGATCGTGACGCAGCTCATGTCGGTGTTCGCGCATGACTGGAATTTCACGACGCACGAGTCGCTGTCCGCCAAGCCGTGGTTCGATCCCGACTACCTGCCGCCGTCGGGCCGCGTGCCGATCCGCTGCGTGCCGTCCGGCCCCGACCGCGCGCTGGGCAGCACGCACAACATGCTGCTGGGCGCGTTGGCGGTGGCGCGGCATCACGTGCGGATCCAGTCCCCGTACTTTCTGCCCGATCAGACGCTGATCGGCGCGCTGGCCACGGCGGCGCGTCGGGGGATCGTCGTGGACATCGTGATTCCGGGCAAGAACAACCTGCGGCTGGTGGACTACGCGATGACGGCGCAGCTTGATCAGGTGGTGCGAACGGGCTGCCGCGTCTGGCGGTCGAGCGGTGCATTCGATCACTCCAAGCTGATGACGGTGGACGGCGCCTGGACGTATGCCGGCTCGTCGAACCTGGACCCGCGCAGCCTGCGGTTGAATTACGAATTGGACACCGAGATCTACGATCCCGAGGTCGCGCGCTGGATCGGCGCGCGCGTTGACGCGTTGATCGCCAACGCCCATCGTGTGACGTTGGAGGATCTGCTGCAGGCACCCTTTGCGAAACGCCTGCGCAACAAGGTGATCTGGCTGGCTACGCCTTACTTGTAGTGCGGCTCCCGGCCGGCAAGTTGTAGGCGGCTCCCGGCCGGCAAGTCTGTGCCGCCGGCCATGCCAGCCTCGTCGATCAGCCGTCCGAAGCAGGCACCGCGGCATGGCGCACCGCGAACACGGCGCTGGCCTTGAGCATGACGCGGCCGTCCACCTGCAGGCGGCAGGTCGCGTAGATGAGCCGCTTGCCCTGCTTGTCGATCTGTACATGGGCTTCGAGCCAGTCGCCCGGATTGACGGCGTTTAAAAACTCCACGGACATCTGCGCCGTGACGACGGAGAAGTGGGCGTCTTCGGAAATGACGAGGCCCAGCGCACTGTCGGCGAACGTGGCCAGAAATCCCCCATGCGCCATGCCATGCATGTTGCCGTGGGCCTTGGTCACTCGCAGCGCGAGCACGTTGTCGGCCTTGCGGCGGTAGAACGGACCCAGGTCGTTCAGGTGGCGCATGAACTGGCTGCTGGGATACCAGGGCGTGAAACCGGCGGGAAGGGAGTCTGTCATGGCTGGCGATGCAGGAGTCCGGAAGGACGATTCCCGAAAGTATTCCAGACGCGCCCGCGCAGGCATAGCGCGGTGATCGGGCCGCGGACGCACGCGGAATTGTCACCACGCCGCGCGACCCCGCCGGCCCAGCCCCCATCTTCTGAGGGTAAGATTTACGGCACAACAATCACCCTACATGGCAGGAGCATTTGAAGATGGCGAAAGTCGGCATGGTTGGTATCGGCCTCATGGGCCACGGCATTGCAAGCAACCTGGTCAAGCATGGTCACGCGCTGACCGTCCTGGAGCACCCTGGCAACCAGCCGCTGGACGCGCTCAAGGCGGCCGGCGCGGTCAGCGTGGCCACTGGCGCCGAGCTGGCTGCGCAGTCGGATGTGATCATCCTGTGCGTCACCGGCAGCCCGCAGGTCGAAGCCGTGCTGCTGTCGCCGGCTGGCGTGCTTGAGGGCCTGCGTCCCGGCACCGTCATCATCGACTGCTCGACGGCCATTCCGTCGTCGACCGTGAAGGTCGCACAGGCCGTCACCGAAAGCGGCGGGCGCTTCCTGGATGCGCCCATGACGCGCACGCCGAAGGAAGCCGCCGAAGGCCGGCTGAACCTGCTGGTGGGGGGCGATGCGGCGCTGTTCGAGGAATGCAAGCCGCTGCTCGCCTGCTTTGCCGAAAACATCACGCATGCCGGCCCGGTGGGCGCCGGCCATCGCATGAAGCTGCTGCACAACTATGTGTCGCTGGGTGTGGTGGCGCTGCTGTCCGAAGCCGCGGCGTGCGCGCTGCGCTCGGACATCGACCCGGCCGTTTTTGCCGAAGTGCTGGCCAAGGGTGGCGGCGGCGGCGTGGCGCTGGAGCGCATCAAGCCGTATCTGCTGGAACAGGACCCGTCATCCCTGCGCTTTTTCATGTCGAACGCGCAGAAGGATCTTTCGTACTACAACACCATGGCCGCTGAAACCGGCGCGGTGCGCGAGATCGGCGCTGCCGTGCAGCAAACGTTCGATCAGGCTGTTGCGCAAGGCGGCGGCGAGCGTTATGTGCCCGAGCTGGTGTCGTTGCTGAAAGACCGTTAAAGCCCGTATGCCGGGGGGGCGGCGCACCCCCGGCATACCGGCTCCGCGCGGGCGATTCAACGTCCGGCGGCAGGCACCGTGCTTGGCGCGCGCAGAATTCCGCGTGGCGGCAAACGCATCGAAATGACCGCCGCCAGGAACAGCAGCGTGCCGGCCGACCCAAAGGCCACCCAGTGCGTGCCAAACGTCTCGAACGCCCAGCCGCCCAGCCATGAGCTGATCATGCCGCCGATCTGGTGGCCCAGATACGTCAGCCCGTACAGCACGCCGACCAGCCGGATGCCATACACGTCCGCCAGAATGGCCGAGGACAGCGCGATGCTGCCGGCCCAGACGATGCCGCCGATGGTGGCGGCCAGATACAGTTCCCAATGCGCGCCTACCATGACGAGCGCGAAGAAGCCCAGGCCCCGCACCAGATAGATGGCGGCAAGGATGTTGCGGCGTTCGACCTGATCGGACATCCGGCCCAGCACCAGCGTGCTGAAAATGGCGACCAGGCCGATCAGGCCGATCCCCAATGAGCTGGTAGTGGCGTCAAAGCCGTGGTCCATCAGCATGGGCATGCCGTGCGTGCCCAGCAGGTTCATGCTGAAACCACAGGCAAACAATCCCAACGCGACCTGCCAGAACGGCAACGTGCGCAGGGCGTCGCCCAGCCGCGGTGCGGTCGCCTTGGCAGACGGCCTGGCGGCGCCGGACTTTTCGACGATCTGGTGGGGCAGCAGGTCGGTGTGTTCGGGCGCCTCGTCACGCATGACGAAGAGCGCGACCGGCACCGTCAGCAGCGCAAACAGCACCGCAAAGCCAATCAGCGTTTCCTGCCAGCCCACGGCCGAGATCGCGTAGGTGAGCGTCGGCGTCATCAGCGCGATGCCGGCCATCGATCCCGTGGACAGGAAGAAAAGCGCCATGCCGCGCTGGCGCGTGAACCAGCGGCTGATCACGGGCGTCAGCGCGACCGGACTGGTGAAGGCCAGCCCCACGGACAGCGCAACGCCAAATGCCAACAGAAATTCGAGGGGGCCACGCGCGAAGACGGTCCAGATGGAGGCCAACACCACGATGGCCGTGCCGGTCAGCAGCACGAAGCGCGTGCCGCGGATGCTGACCAGATAGCCCGCCAGCGGCATGCCCAGGCCATAACACAGCATCCCGATGGCGACGATGCCCGACAGCACGCTGCGCGAAAAACCCAGGCTCTCGGCCATGGGCAGAAAGAACGGTCCGATGCCCATGCGCAGGCCGACCGTAAACAGGGTGAGTACCGTGGCGGCGCCGACGATGTTCCAGCCGAAATACCAGCCGCCCGACTCTTGCTTGTCCAATCCTCTTCTCCTCTATGTCTTTTTTTATGGCCGTTTGCGCCAGGACTTGCAGACACCGAGGGCAGGCACGGAGGAGCGCTCCGCTGTCGACAGGGGGTGGGAAGGACCAGGCGTGAATCGGCTTGCTTGCGCCGGCGGGATGACGCCGCCAGACGCGTCATATTACTCCCGGCTATAAGTCGAATCTGGCAGGGTCCAGAAATCCTGTCCGGTGAGCGGCCAGATCCCGTCAGGCGGTGTTTTGCGGGTTCGCACCCGTAGGTGACACTGCTAGGGCGTTGAGACCCTTAAGGCGATCAAAAGACGCATTAATGATGCAAAAACGGGATTCGTGAATCATTAATGGGTAAATGATCACGGCAATTTGGGCGCAGCCAAAAAGCTTAGTCGAATAAGATTTTCCGCCCCGTCCTGTCCCGCCGAATCTTGCGGCTAGGCTTTCACCCACTGACCGGCGTCGTCGTGGCGCAGGCGCGCGCCCGCCCAAACCACACGGCCCAGCACGCGGACCGGCACGCCGTTCTCGAGCGGAATGTCGGCGTGCGAAGGATTGAACGACCGCGCCACCCACAGGCCGGTAAGTCTGTCCTTGGACACCGTCTTCACGATCATCTTGCCGTCGTAGTTGATGGCGTAGACGCCGCCGGCCGCGACATCGCGCAAGGTCAGGCTTTCGTTGGGAACCACGAGCAGGGCCGCACCGTCCCGGATGACGGGTTCCATGCTGTCGCCCTTGGCGTAAACGACGCGGGCCTTTCCATTGGCCGCGCCCACGGACTTCAGGAACGACTTGCGGAACTGGATCATTCCGGTCTGCTCTTCGGTGTGGTTTTCGATCGGCTCGCCAGCGGCCAGGCGTACGTCCGCCAACTCGGGAACCCTTTCGAACTTGTCGTTGGCCGCGGGCGGTTCGCCGGCGCCCACATTCGTTACGACGCCGGTTTCGGTGCTGATCCGAATGCGGCGCTCGCGTTCGGACTGGTGCGTGGTCTTGCCCCCGTCCCAAGGCGGGGGCGACAGGCCTTCGATGCGCATCGGAAACTCGTCCCGCGACAGGTACGTGTCGACCAGCGAATCACTGCGCAACACGGTCGGGGTCTGAGCAGCAACGGGTGCGGGCGAGACGTCCAGACCCAGCTTCAATTGCGCGATCGCCAATGCCAACGCACCTTGCAGCTTGTTCAACTGGTCGGGAGACAACGCGCGCACCTGCGCTTCCGGGATGCTCGGGAAGGGCCATGGCGCTGAAGGTTGCGCCGGCGGAGACGTGGCGCCAGTCCCGTTGCCGATGGGCGACTTGGGGCCGGTGCCGTCGTACAGCCATTGCGCGTTCACGCGCAAAAGCGGAGCGACCTTCATGCAGGTCGCCATGTCCATTCCGTTGGAGCCGTTGAACCAGTGCGTGGCAGCGCCGGAAGAGGCGTTGGCAGCCTTCCATAGATCGGTCTTGGTCAGCCGAGGCTCGGCAGCATCCGCGCGGCGGGACGCTTCCTCGTTGAACGCCTGGGTGATTCGCTTTTGAAAGGTCATCTTAGGATGCTAAACAAAAATGTTCTTAGGTGGCTTGCTTTCAGTATCTTAGCATTCTAAGATTTATGCATGAGAGCAAAAACGATCGACTCGTCTCTTATTGATGCCTTGGGCGGGACGGGCCGCGTGGCAGCCCTGTGCGGGATCACGCCCGGGGCGGTATCCCAGTGGCGAACCAACGGAGTCCCCAAGGCATGGCGAGAGTTTCTGCGGCTGGCTCGCCCGGAGGCCACTAAAGCTTGGGAGACCAGGCAAATCGGGCTTGAGGACCAACGGCCGCCCTGACGCCCAGGTATGGCCCGTAGACGGCCCATCGCTCGCACCGGTCTTGCGGCCGGGTTCAACAAAGCGCACCTATCAACGCAATCTACAAACCCGCCGGGCGCCTTGGTCGCCGCCGGGCTGCTGGAGCACGTATGAATTACTACAGCCACAACATCGGCGACTACGCCCAGGCGACGACCCATCTGAGCCTCGTGGAAGACGCCATCTACAGCCGCCTGCTGCGGCGGTACTACGCCGAGGAAGAACCCATCGCCGACAACATGGCGCAGATCTTTCGCTGGGTCGGCGCGCGTTCCGATGAAGAAAAGGAGGCCACGGCGCAGATCCTCGCCGAGTACTTCCAACTGCACGAGGGCTACTGGCGCAACAAGCGCGCCGACGCGGAGATCGCCGCCTATCACGTCAAGGCCGAAACGGCCAAAGCCAATGGCAAGCGGGGAGGGAGGCCCAGAAAGGAGGCGCCACTCGCGCGAGCGACTTACGGCGGGGCTTCGGGCAACGATGGCTCGGGTGAAAACCCACCGGAAACCGGATCGAAAGCCAACCAAGAAACAGGAACCAGGAACCAGGAATTCAAAGAGACTTCCCCAAGCCCCAGAACGCGGATGAGCGGGTTTGATGCCGCCACGATCGAACTACCCGATTGGCTTGATGGGGACGATTGGCGCAGTTGGGTGGCTGACCGGAAGGCTCGCAGAAAGCCGGTGACGCAGGAGGCGGCACGACGCCAGCTGCAACAGCTTGCCGCCTATCTTGCCGAAGGGCATCAACCGGGCGCCGTGATCGCGAACAGCATCGCGGGCGGGTATCAGGGTCTCTATCCGCCGCGGGTCCAAGCCCGGTCGGGTGTGTCGGCAAGTCGGACCCAACGCCTCGCCGACTGGACCGACGATCTGCGCGAAGTGCTGGCCAGCGATGGCCGCCCACGCGAGAAATTCATGGGGACGATCGATGCAACCCACTGACATGCAGCCCACGAGCCTGGGCGCGCTGGTGGTCAACGAAATGTGGCTCATGTACGGCTCGAAGTTCGCGCAGCAGTGGCAGGGCCTGACGGCGCGAGAGCTGAAAGACGCGTGGAACCAGAAGCTCGAGGGCCTGAACGAGAGCCAAGTCCGGCGCGGCCTGGTTGCCTGCCTTACGCAGGAATGGCCGCCGACCTTGCCCCAGTTCATCAAGCTGTGCTGCCCGTGGACGGTCCCGGAAGTGGCCTATCACGAAGCGGTGCGCGGCATGACCGCCCGCAGGCAGGGAGAGCAGGGCGCCTGGTCGCATCCGGCGGTGTATTGGGCTGCGGTGGGCGTTAGCACCGTGGATCTGCTGGGCTGCACCTATGGCGCCATCAAGACACGCTGGGAAAAGACACTGAGCGACGAGCTGGCCAAAGGATCCTGGCCGGCCATCCCGCAACCGAGGACGGCGCTGCCCGCGCCGGGCCGAACGCTTGCCACGCGCGCCGAAGCCGAGGCGGCCTTGAAATCCATGGGTGCGGAAAAACTGCTGAGACAACAGGGACGTCCGCATCGCAGCTGGATCGCCAAGTGGGAGGCGCGTATCGCGCGCGGCGATCACCCCAGCCTGGGCATCGCCCAGATGATCACGCGGGCCAAGGGCGAGCGCGAAGAGACGGTGTGCGCCATCAAGGGAACGGCACACGGAAAGCAATGCAAACACTGCGAGGCGGACGATGCGAAAGTTGACGGGTGACGACCTGATGTGGAATTGGGCGAGGTGGACGTGGTCAGGCGCGTCCGTGGGCAACATGCCCTTGCACGTGTCCGAAGAGGACGACTACCGGCCGATCAACGATCACCACGCGCAGGTAGTGGAAGCGATGCACGCCGCGCTGCCTTGGCATGAACGAATGGTCATCATTGCCGAGTATCCGCAGAAGCACGCGATGTTTGGCGAGCTGACGGCGCGGGACCGCAGGGCAAAGGCCTTGGACTGGATCGCCCGCACGACCGGCGTGGCGCTGACAGAAACCGAATACAAACTGTACCTGGGCCTGTTTCGCAGCCAGGTGGAAAGGAGGCTGGCGTGAAGTACGCGCACGAAGTGATGGATCTGATGGCCTGCTATCCCGGCCGGGCATTTCGACTGATGGAGCTGGTTCGCCATGTGTCGCACGGCCGCACCTTGTCGCTTGCCGAGAAGACGCGATTGCAGCGCGGCATCCAGCGCGCCATGGATGCACTGCAGGACACCGGCAGCGTGATCATTCAAGAGCCTGAAACCGGCGGCCACGGCAGGTCGTATGCATGGCGTGTGACGGAACCGTCACAAGGCCCCGTCATCCCGGTCACGTAATCGGTCACAATGGGCCCGGGGCATTGCGCCCCTCACCAATGCAGCCCCGGTCCGCCGGGGCTTTTTGTTTTCCGTAGCACCGTTCCGCCGCTGGCCGCTTCATGGCGAACGCGGATCGCATGTGGCATTGCGTGTGACGGTTCCGTCACAAGCCCTCGCCGCATCGGTCACGCGTTCGGTCACAATAGGCCCGGGACATTGCGTCCCAAGCAAACGAAGCCCCGGCCATGCCGGGGCTTTTTGTTTTGGGGGCGGGCTTCGGTTCAACCCTCTCAGGCAGGAATCCAGCGCCATGCGCATTCAGATAAGCATCACTGAAAGTCAGCTGGTCGAAGACCTGGTCATCTTCTTCAAGACCCTCGTGGACGGCGAAGTGATTCGCGGTCTTCCTGACCAGCTTCCTGCCCCCATGCGCGAGTGCATCGTCATCACGCCGATGGCCGCGCTGGGACTCTCGCTGCCGCTCATGACCTATGCCGATCCCTCGCCCGAACCGGGCGTACGGACCATCACGCAGGCCACGCAATGGTCGGCGCGGGTGGACAGCTACGGCGAATACGCGCAGGACATTGCGCTGACGCTGGCGATGGCCTTGCGCAGTCAGCACGGCTGCGACTTCCTGAAGGATCTTGGCCACGGGCAGCCGCTGTATTCGGGCGAGATCACGCATTTGCCTGTCGACAGCGCGGACAACCCGCGCTTTGAACGGTGGTCATTCGACACCGCCTTGCAGTTCAACCCTTCCCTCACCGTGCCGCAGCAGTTTGCGGACCAACTACACGTTGGCCTCATCGAGGTCGACACCACCTACCCTACGGGAGCTTAACGCTATGTCCATTCCCGCCAGTGAAATCGTCCAGGTCGTACCGGGCGTGATCGCAGCCGGCGGATCGGCGCTCGACTTGAACGGCCTGATCCTGACCAACGACACTGCTGTCCCCATCGGCGCCGTCCAGAGTTTCGCGACGGCGCGCGACGTGCAGCGCTTTTTCGGTCCGACCTCGACCGAGGCCAACCTGGCCGACGTCTACTTCAATGGGTTCGACAACTCGACCCGCAAACCGGGCAACCTGCTGTTCGCGCAATACCCCGCCCAGCCGGTGGCCGCTTATCTGCGCGGCGGCGCCATGACCACGGTCACGCTCGCCGAGCTGCAAGCGCTGTCCGGCACGCTGACCGTGACGGTGGACGGCGTGGCCAAGACCTCCGGCAACATCGACCTGTCGACGGCAACCAGCTTTTCGAACGCCGCGTCCATCATCGAGGCGGCCTTCACCGCGCTGGGCGCGGACTGCGCCTATGACGCGCAGCGTGCCGCCTTCGTGATCACGTCGGCTACCGAAGGCGCCGCCAGCACGGTGTCGCACGGCAGTGGCGCCATCGCGTCGGGTCTCAAGCTGACGCAGGCCGCCGGCGCGGTCGTGTCGCAAGGCGCGGCCGCTGGCGAGCCGTCGGTGAACATGGGCCAGATCACCGATCTGACCCAGAACTGGGCCGCGTTCATGACGACCTTCGAGCCCGATACCGCCGGCAAGACGGCGTTCTCGGCATGGACGAACGCCCAGGGCGATCGCTACGCCTACGTCGGCTGGGACACGGATGTCACTGCCACCCAGCAGGGCAACACCTCCCACTGGGCCGCCATCGTCAGCGCCAACGAGTACTCGGGTTCGGTGCCGGTCTATCAGGACGTCCACCACGCGGCTTTTATCCTGGGCGCCATTGCGTCGCTCGATTTCGAACGCACCAACGGCCGCGCTACGCTCGCCTTCAAGGGCCAGTCGGGCCTCGCGTTCTCCGTGACCGACGCCACGACCGCGCAGACGCTGATCGACAACGGCTACAACTTCTACGGCGATTACGCGACCAGCAACGATCGCTTCCGGTTCCTGTACCCGGGCCAGATCAGCGGCAACTGGAAGTGGGTCGACACCTACGTAAACCAGATCTGGCTGAACGCGGCCTTTCAGCAGGCGCTGATGTCGCTGCTGACCCAGGTGAACTCGGTGCCCTACAACCTGGACGGCTACACGCTGATCGACGCGGCCTGCCTGGACCCGATCAACGCCGCGGTCAACTTCGGCGCCATCCGCGCGGGTGTGACGCTGTCGAGCCAGCAGAAGGCGCAGGTCAACAACATGGCGGGCGTCGACATCTCGGACACGCTGCAGAGCCGCGGCTGGTACCTGCAGATCAAGGACGCCACCCCGCAGGTGCGCGAAGCGCGCGGCACCCCGCCCATGACGTTCTGGTACATGGACGGCGGTTCCGTCCAAAACATCACCCTGGCCTCGCTGGCCATTCTTTAAGGATTCAACATGGCGACTTTGACCAGTGCCAATTCCGTTCTGATGCTTGCAGTGGGCGGGATCTTTCCGGTGCCGCAGAAGATCGAGGGCTACGCCTCCGAAAGCGCATTCACCTTTGAAGCGGCCAAGCCCGCGCAAGTGACCATGGGCGTGGATGGCCGCATGTCGGCAAGTTATGTGCCGGTTCCCCGCGTCCAGACCATCACGATCCAGCCCGACTCGCCGTCCCTGCGCATCTTCGAGATCTGGGCTGCGGCGGGAGAAACGGCCCGGGAAGTGTTCTTTGCAAACGGCTCGCTCAGTATTCCGTCGATCGATCGCAAGTACACGCTGACGCGTGGCGTGCTGACCCAGATCTCGCCGGCGCCGGACGCCAAGGCGCTCCTCCAGCAAATGACGTTCCAGATCACCTGGCAGAACGTCTCGCCGGCGCTGGTGTGATATGGCCAGAAAGCAGATCACCGTCACCATCAACGCGGAAGGGCGCGATCAGGGGAAGGCCTTCATCCTCACGGAACTGTCGGCCTACGACGCCGAGGAATGGGCGGGCCGAGCCTTGTTTGCGTTGATGAACGCCGGCGTCGAAGTTCCGGCCAACATCGCGCAGGCCGGTCTGGCAGGCGTGGCTGCCATGGGTCTTAAGGCGATTGCCAGGCTGCCCTTCGATAGCGCCAAACCGCTGCTGGACAAGATGATGGATTGCGTGCAGATCCAGCCGAGTCCCGATGTGCGGCGAGAGCTCATCTCGGGCGATATCGAAGAGGTCTCGACCCTGCTCACGCTGCGCCAGAAAGTCCTGGGACTGCACCTGGATTTTTTTACGGCCGCCACGCCATCGACTTCGGGCTCCAGGTCCCCGGTGGCGGCCCGCGCCTGATCCACTACGCCAACATTCCGCGCAATGTTGGCGTAGTGATCTCTCGTCGCCCGGACCTGCTGCACGATCTGCAAACGGTCTATGGCGTCGAAGACCTGTACAACCTGCTTGAGGTGTTTGCGGTGGACGCACACAACAAGCGCGTCTTAACTGAACCGAGGTAATTGCATGGCGACCATTATTGATGCCCTGGCCGCCTCCGTTGGCTTCGATCCGAAGCGTTTCGCGGTGGACTCCATTGCCTCGGCGGCAAGTCTGGGCCGGATGGCACAGAATCTTGGCATCAGCACCGAACGGCTGACTGCCTGGCAGAAGGCGGCCGAACGGGCTGGGGGGACCGCCGAAGCCATCTCCGCTCAATTGGGGGAATCAGCGGGGCAGGTCAGCAAGGTCAATCGTGGACAGGCTGCGGAATCCGTGCCCGCCTTTTTCCAGAACGGCGGAAGTGTCACGGATCTGAGGGACGGGAATACGTACCTTATGGCCAGGTCGCGCATCATCGCCGATCTGTACGAGAAGGATCGGATTCGCGCCGCCCAGGTCGCTGAGGAAATGGGCATCAATGAAGCCCTGTTCGACCTGTTCCGCCGCGGACCGGTTGAACTGGAAAAGCTGTTGCAGGCGCAAGAACGGCGGTCTGCGATTTCCGGGCAGGACGCGGAAGCGGCGGCCCGTCTGCGAGACCGCTATCTGGATTTGCGCGACACCTTTGAATCGGTGGCCATGAGGATCCTGGTCGCGCTCATTCCGGCCTTCGAGCGTGCGCTCGAGATCTTCCAAGGCTGGGGCGATTGGTTTCTTGAAAACAAGGACGTGATTGCCAAGTGGGTCGACGGCGCGGCGAAGGCCGTCGTGACGTTCATCGACGTGGTGGACGCTGCCGCGCAGGCGGTGGGCGGATGGCAGAACGCGCTGCTCGCCCTGGGTGCGCTCAAGATTCTGTCCTGGGCGAGCTCGCTGCTGGGTCTGGCATCCGCGTTGAGGCAAGTGGCTGTCGCCCTGGCAGCTCTGGGGGGCGCTGGCGCTGGCAAGGGTTTGGCGGCATTGCGAAGCGTGGGGGCCGCAGCCTTGAGGGCGGTTGGACGGATTGGGGGGGGCATTGCGCTCGCGCTTTATGGCGAAGACTTGAACGTTGGCGAACCGGAGCTTGTGCGAGCGCTAAACGATCCGGCGCTCAGAACCAAGGAAGTCGGCGATGCGGTCAGGTTCTTCGAACGCAAGGGCTACAGCCTCGACGAAGCTGCCGGTCTGGCAGCGCACCTGCAAATCCAAAGCGGTTTCGATCCCCGTGCGGAGCAAGAAGACGGCAGGTTCTACGGTATCGCGATGTGGGACCGCGCGCGCCAAGCTGAATTCCGGCGGGCGATCGGCGTCGTCATCGAGCAGTCGACGCTTGAGGAGCAACTGGCATTCGTGGATTGGGAACTGAAGAACACGAGACGAAGCGCCCGCGAAGAACTGGCTGCGTCTACGAATGCCGCGCAGGCCGGCGTTGCGGCGTACCGCTATTTCGGTCTCGACCGTTACCAGAGTGTCGATGCTGCCGAAGCGCAGCGGCGCGAGGTTGCAGCGCCAGTGATCGCTGGGGTGGCAGATATGGAACGTCGGGAGCAGGCGAGTGCGGCCGCTGCGTCGATCACACACGCGGCGCAAGCCGGCGCGATTGGCGCTGCAAGCAACAACACCACGACGACCACGACGTCTGAAACGCACATCCATGGACCCATAACGATTGTGACGCCGGCGACCGACGGCCCGGGGCTGGCTCGTGAGCTGGGCACGCTCGGCGGCTCCCAACATCTTGTTCAACAAGCCAACTCGGGGATCTTCTGATGCCGCTTATTTCCTTTCCCGACGTGCCGGCGAGTCCTGGCGTCCCCGCAGTCTTTCGCGATGTCGTTGCTCCGTCATTGTTTGCATCGGCTGACGTCGGGGTTGACGGCTTGGCCGATTGGAACTCCAGCGCTCCACGCTGGGGAGTGTATGGCGAAGACGGGCAGCCGGTGCTGCTGTTCGACACGTTTCTGAGCGTCAATTTTGATCGTGCAAGCACGATATCAAGCTTCCCTTTGGAACAAGGGGGATTCTCTTCGTTCAACAAGGTCGTTGGCCCGTACCAGGCGCTCATCAAGCTGGCGCATGCCGGCGACCAGACGACGCGCAGACAAATGCTGTCCGTCCTGGAACGGATCGCCAGCGGCACTGAGTTGTATTCGTTGGCGACGCCCGAAATTGTCTATCTGTCGGCAAGCTTGGGGAAGTATCTGTACAACCGGAGCGCCAGTGGTGGTTCCAGTCTGCTGATGGTCGAGCTGACGTTCAACGAAGTGAGGCAGACGGCAGAGTTTCGGTCAACAGCGCAGCGCGAGCCCAGTGGCGCAGATCAGGAGAGCGGTGGCCAGGTGCAGGTGTTCAAGATCGATCCTTATCCCACGCGAGACCAGAACATGGTGGGAGAACTGGAGCCAATTCAATGAAAGGTATTCCTCTGAAACCGGTGCCGTCGCAAACACTCAGTGTCTTGCTAAACGGGCAGAACTGTCAGATCTCCGTCTTCCAGAAGAGCACGGGTGTCTATCTTGATCTTTACCTCAACAATTCGCCAATCGTCTCGGCGGTGCTTTGCCACGACAGGGTGCGGCTGGTCCGTTCGGATTACCTGGGCTTTGTCGGTGATCTGACCTTTGTCGACACCCAGGGGCACGCAGATCCGGAGTACACCGGCTTGGGGTCGCGTTTCGTCCTGGCCTACATGGAACCGCTCGAGCTATGAGCTTCGTCAAACGCAGCTTAGATGTGACGATCAGCCTTGGGAAGGGTGCGCTTGGCGACGAGCCGGGACCTGAGATGACGCTCAGCGGCTACCGGGTCTCAGTCGACACGCCGTCCAGCGTGTCCGCCGAAAGCACCGAGGTGAAGCTGAGCATTTACGGTTTGAACCGGGAAATGATGAACCGGCTTACGACAGTAGGACCCAACATGAAAGAACGCCGGGGAATGAACGTCGTCAGAGTGATGGCCAGGAGCGGCTTGGACGTTCCTAATCTGGTCTACGAGGGGGACATAACTTCGGCATGGGCCGACTATGAAAAGGCCCCGGATGGCGTATTCAACGTCAGGGCCCAAGTGGCCGGCGCCAAAGAGTGCAAACCGGTGCCTCCCAGATCCTTTCCCGGCGCAACCGTCGCTCAAGAGGTCGCGAGAAAAATTGCGGCGTCGATGGGTTACGGCTTTGAGAAGTCGGGAAAGGACGTCGTCCTGGCAAACCCTTATTTTTGCGGGACGGATATGGACCAGCTGCGCAGTTGTGCGCAGGCGGCCCGCATCAGCTACACGATCGACCGCGGCGTCGTGTCGGTCTGGCATGCAGACGGTTTCAGGGATGGCGATGTCTTGGACATTTCGCCGCAAACGGGGCTGATCGGCTACCCGACGTTCAACAGCTCCGGCGTCACGTTCACGACGGTCTACAACCCCCACCTTTCCGTCGGCAAGCGGGTGCTCCTCACCAGCTCGCTCCAACCCGCCCAAGGCGAATGGATCATCACAAGCCTCGCCCACAAGCTGGAGGCGGAAGTCCCCGGCGGCGTGTGGCAGTCGACGGTCATGTGCAAAAGGAATCTTGATGGCTGAGCAATACGGATACGCAGGCCTGGCGCAAGCCGGTCAGGGCGACAGCGAGTACGGTGCGCTGCAGTTCCTGATCAGCCAGGCCCTGCTGCGCCTGAACACGGCAACGCTGGTCAAGGTGGTCTCGGTGACCAATGCGGGCGGGCTGTCGCCGGTGGGTTTCGTGGACGTGCAGCCGCTCGTCAACCAGCTCGACGGCGCTGGCAACGCCGTGCCGCATGGCGTGCTGTTCCGCGTTCCGTACTTCCGCCTGCAGGGTGGCGCGGACGCGATCATCCTGGACCCCAAAGCCGGGGATATCGGCATGGCGGCCTTTGCTAACCGGGACATCTCCGGCGTGAAGGCCGCCAAGGCGCAGAGCAATCCCGGCTCCTGGCGGTCGCACGACATGGCTGATGGCCTGTATTTCGGCGGCCTGCTGAACGGCGCGCCGGTTCAGTACGTGCAATTCACGACCGAGGGCATCAATGTGGTGTCGCCGACGAAGGTGACGGTCACGTCGCCGGACATCGAATTGGACGCCAGCACGCAATGCGCGATCAACGCGCCGCAGATCGTGCTGAACGGCACGGTGCGGCAGGGAGCCGGATCCTTCGGCGGCACGTCGACCTGGCAGGGCGACATGAACACGCTTGGAACGCTGCGCAACAACGGCAAGGACGTGGGAAGCACCCACACCCATTCCGGCGTGCAAGGCGGGCCATCCAACACGGGAGCGCCCAATTGAACACACTACTGCTGGACCGGACCGCGTGGGACCTGGTGCTCGACGCGGCCGGCAACATCGCGATGGCCTCCGATCCCTACGCCGTCGCGCAGGACGTGGCCAGCGCCATCAAGCTGTTCCGCGGCGAGCTCTTCTACGACACGAATCCGGGCGTTCCGTACTGGGAGGAATTCCTGGGACACCGGCCTGCGTTGTCGCTGGTGCGCGAGCACGTCCGGCGCGCCGCGCTGACGGTGCCGGGCGTGGCCGATGCCGTCTGCACCCTCACGTCCTTCTCTGATCGGGCCCTGGCGGGCCACGTCGAAATCACCTTGCAAGACGGCACGACCCAAACCGTCAGCTTCTGAGGAAACCATGTCGAATATCTCTCACGTTCCGCGCGTGCAATTCACGCCGGAAGGACTGGTGCTGCCCAGCGAATCCGCGATCCTGGCCGGGGTTCAGTCGGACATGGACGCCGCGTTCGGCGGCGGACTGAACGACGCCCTGGAAACACCGCAAGGGCAGTTGGCCTCCACCACGACCGCGATCATCGGCGACAAGAACAACGAGTTCGCAGCCTACGTGAACCAGGTCGATCCGGCGTTTGCCGCCGGGCGCATGCAGGACGCCATCGGGCGGATCTATTTTCTGGACCGCAAGCCCGGCTTGCCCACGGCCGTCATTGCGACGTGCACCGGCCTTACTGGCGTGACCATCCCGGTGGGCGCGCGGGCAGAAGCTCTGGATGGGCATCTGTACCTGTGCACGCAGGCCGGCACGATCCCGGCCAGCGGCCGCATCGACCTTCCGTTCGCCTGCTCGGTCAATGGGCCGGTGGATTGTGCGCCGGGCGCGTTGAACCGGATCTATCAGGCCATTCCCGGCTGGGATTCGATATCGAACGCCGATGCCGGGACGGTGGGCGCCCACGTGGAAAGCCGCGCGGAATTCGAAGCGCGCCGGCGTCAGTCGGTGGCGCTGAACGCGCGCGGATCGGTTCCGGCGCTCTACGCCAACGTCGCCAACGTCGAGGGCGTCATCGATGCCTACGTCACCGAGAACACCCAATCAACGCCGAAAGCGGTCGGCGGCGTGGTCTTGAAGCCGCACTCGATCTGGGTGGCGGTGGCGGGCGGCGAGGCGGCGGACATCGCCGATGCGATCTGGCGCAAGAAAAGCAACGGCGCCGACTACAACGGCAACACGTCGTACACGGTCGAGGACCGGGAGGGATATTCCTATCCCTATCCCTCGTATGTCGTGCAGTGGGAAACCCCTGCCGCTCTGCCGGTGCGCTTCGCGGTGCAGTTGGCGGATAACCCGGCACTGCCGTCGGACATCGTTGCCCTGACCCGGCAGGCGATCATCAACGCCTTCAACGGTGGGGATGGCGGCCAGCGGGCGCGCATCGGGTCGACGCTTTACGCCAGCCGGTTCTACGCGTCGATCTCGCAGCTGAGCCCGTCCGTGTCGATTCTGTCGCTGCTGCTGGGCACATCGACGCCGACCTCGGCCAGTCTGACGGTGCCCATCAACCGCCGGCCCACCGTCACGGCGGACGACATTTCGGTGACGCTGGTATGACGGTCGATCCCAAGCCCGGCCTGGTCGCCCGCACCCTCATCAGCCAGTACGCCAATAGCCCGACGCTCGTCCAGTTGATCAACAACATGGACGACTACATCAACCCGGACGCGGATTTTGACGCGTTCTACGACTTCGTCTGGAACGTGGAAACGGCGCGGGGGTTCGGACTGGACATCTGGGGCAGGATTGTCGATATCGGTCGCATGCTGACCGTGCCGGGGGATGTTTCCTACCTGGGCTTTGACGAGGCGATCAGCTGGCGGCCGTTCAATCAGGCGCCGTTTTTCGCCGGCGTTCAAGCCACCCAGACCTACCGCCTGGCCGACGACGCGTACCGCAAGCTCATCCTGGTGAAGGCGCTGGCGAACATCTCCGACTGCACCTCGGCCAGCCTGAACCGGCTGCTCTCCAACCTCTTTGCCGGCCGCGGGCGCTGCTATGTGTCGGACACGGGGAACATGGAGTTCCGCTACGTGTTCGAGTTCGCGCTCGCACCCCATGAACTCGCCATCCTGACTCAATCGGGCGCGATCCCCAAGCCGGCGGCTGTCCAGGCCAACGTGCTGCAGGTCGACCTTCCAACCACCTTCGGATTCCGCGAGGCGCTGATGCAGCCTTTCGGATCCGGCGCATTTTTCACATCTTCGGGGCTTATCCATGCAAGCTAGCAATGCACCCAGCAAGTCCGCCGTGCCCTTCGCGCAGAGCGGCACCAAGAACACCATTCCCGTCGCCTCGCAGATCGGCGTGACGCCCGGCGCAGCATCGTTTACCGACGGATTTCCGCCGCTGACCATGACGCCGCTGGCGGCGGGCGGCGTGCCGCCTTATGGCGCGGATTTCAATGGGATCCTCAATTTTCTGAGCGCCGCGACGCGATGGGGGCAGGCGGGCGCCGGCTATTCCTACGACGCGCCCTTCAGCGCGGGCGCAGGCGGATACCCCAAGGGCGCCGTCCTGTTGAACGCCGCCCAGGACGGATTCTGGATCAATCTGGCTGACAACAACACCACCGATCCCGATGCCGGGGGAGCGAATTGGACGCCGGCCTTCAATCAAGGAACCGTGGCGATCCCCGCCTTGTCCAACGCAAATGTCACGCTGACGCCCGCGCAGTTCGCAAAGCCGATCGTCGCGCTGTCCGGCACCCTGACCGGCAATGTCCAGGTGATTTTCCCCGCCAACAGACAACGTTGGCTGGTGGTCAACAATGCCTCGGGCGCATTCAGCGTTACGTGCAAGACCGCAGCGGGGAGCGGCGTGGTGGTTCCCAACGGAAACTCGGCGCTGATTTTTGGCGACGGAACCGCCATCCTGATGGTGACGGGAAACCAGGCCAGCGAGTCCGTGCAGGGCACATCGAAGATTGCGACCCAGACTCAGACCAACGCCGGCACGGACGACGCGACCGTCGTGACGCCGAAAAAGCTGCGCTTCGGCGTGTCGATGTCGCTGGGCGCGAACGGTTATCTGGCGCTTCCATCGTGGCTGGGCGGCGTGATCTTCCAATGGGGAAGAAGCACGATCGCCTTGAATACAACGTCGGGAAATTACTACACGGGAGGCGTCACCATCACGCTTCCCATTCCGTTCCCGAATCAGATCTACGGCGTTTTTCCCGCCATCCAGAACACCCCCAACGCGATGGATTCCATCAGTGTCGGCAGCATGGTGAATGGGTCGGTTTCGTTTGTGGGCTGCACCTCCGGTGAATCCCAGCAGTCGCCGACTTGCTACTACTTCGCGATCGGGAATTGACGCACGGGTAAGGATGCGACCCGCTTCGGCGGGTCTTTTTTTGCGTCCAACGGCGACGCGATGTTGCCGCTTCAAAGGAAACCTCATGGCTCGCGAACCTCCGCCGGACGCCTTCATCAAGTCGCTGCACGCCCGGGTTGTGCAAATGGAGCAGGAAATGGCCCAGAACGCCGAAGCCACGTCCCGCAATACCGCCTCGATCGAGACGATCCGGCAGAACACGCAGGACATCGTCGATACGTTCCAGGCGCTGTCCGGCGGATTCAAGGTGCTGCAGGGGCTGGGCAAGGTGGCGAGGCCGCTGGCCTACCTCGTCGGGTTGGGCACCGCAATCATCACGGCGTATTCGGCATGGAGAGGAATCAGATGATCGGAAACAGCCTCAAGCGCAAGCTGCTGGCGGCGGGCGGCGCGGGCGCCATTGCGATCGCGGGCGTGCTGGTGGCGCACTTCGAGCCGGGCAAGGTGCGCGGCAGGCCCTACATTGATCCGGTTGGCGTGCTTACCGTGTGCGACGGCCATACGGGCCCGGACATCGATCCGGGTCGGATCTATACGGACGCTCAATGTGATGCATGGCGCGAGGCCGATCTGGCGACGGCGGACGCGGCGGTGCGCCGGCTGATCACCGTGCCGCTGAATGACTGGCAGCGCGCCGCGCTGATTGACTTCACCTACAACCTTGGCGCCGGCAACCTCGCCTCATCGACCCTGCTGCGCAAGTTCAACGCACGGGATTACGTCGGCGGCTGCGCGGAGCTCAATCGCTGGATCAAGGGGCGTCAGGGCGGCATGCTGGTGACGTTGCCCGGCCTGGTGACCCGCCGGGAGGCCGACACATGGGTCTGCTTGCAGCACTGACGGGCTGGAAGGGCTACGCCGCGGCGGCTGTGGTTGGCGCCGTGACGGTGAGTCTCGCCAGCGCGGGGATCGCTTGGTACGGCCACAGCGAGCGAGAAGCCGGCCGGGCCGAGTGCCGGGAGGCTCATCGCGTAGCGGGTTTGGAGGAGTTCAAGTTGGAAGCCGAGCGCCTGACCGGGCTGTCTGGCGACCTGCAGGCCCGCATTGATCGGCTCGCCGCCGCGCGGCCCCACGTCATCCAGAGGTACACCCGTGAAGTTGTCAAAAGCGCTTTGCCTGCTGACTGCGTGCTCGACCCTGGCCGGGTGCGCGCTGCCAACGACGCCATCGACGCGGCCAACGCTGCCCGTCAATCTGAGCGCGCCTTGCCCGCCAGTGCCACGCCTTGAATCCTCGTCCTGGGACGACCTGGCGCAGGCGCATATGGCGCTGGCATTCCAGTACGCGGAGTGCGCCGCCCGACACCAAGGGGTGGTGAACGCATGGGCCGGAAAGAACGTCCCCCACCGCGGCGTCGCACCATGAAGATTGGGCCGCACGCCTCCCCAAAAATAGAAATCTTCTGATGGGAGCGCCTCCCATCTCGTTTCTATACTTCGTCCTCCGTGTGCAGGCTGATCCAGATTACCGGCTGCGCTTCTCCAGTAAACGTCAGTCTGGTCTGCAGCGGCGTGCCGCCGTGCTGGCGCTTTGCATTCTTGCCATTACCGATGATGCCGTATTTCGAACAGTCGCCGAGGTCGGGGCAGTATTACCCGCGTATCTTCCATGACGCCCGCCACGCGCTGCGGGCCAAGGCTGCATCCGCCGCCGAGCCCAGTCCCGCTCCCCCCCGCGCGAGGGCTTACATCGTTGACGAGGACGAATCGTCGGCGTGGGCGGTCCGCCGGATTCTTGCGGATTTTTCCATCGATGTCGTGCAAAGCCGCACAGTCGGCGAATTCCTGTCCATCTATTCGGCGGGCGAGTGCGATTGCCTGATCATGGATTTTGGGAATTCGGCTGCCGAAACCGCCTTGCAGCGCGACTTGATCCAGGCGAACGTCGCTTTGCCAACCATCTTCATCAAGGCCGAACCCGAATTTGGCGATGCGGTTGAAGCTCTGCGACGCGGCGCGGTCGATTTCTTTTCCAAGCCTTTGAACTCCAGCCGGCTCTGCCAAGCCGTTCATCATGCGTTGCGCCTGAGCCGGCGGGCGCATCTCAATCGGGTTCGTGCAGACCAAGAGGAAGCGCGCAAAGCGATGCTCACGCCGCGCGAATTGGTGATCGTTCAGGATGTTATCGCCGGCAATTCCAGCAAGGAGATCGCAGCGCATCTCCATATATCGGTCCGAACCGTGGACAACCACAAGGCGCGCATTTACTCGAAGTTGAACATCAACTCCTCGCTCGCCTTGGCCCGCCTTTTCATCGGTCTGATAAAGCCCGCCAGCGACGGGCAGTTCACTGAGGCGGGTGCCGGTTTTATGCCTGCAAAGAGGTAGTTTTGCTCTGCATTCTGGTCTGTTGATCTTGAAATAATGTGACGCCCAGTTTCCAGTTCGTCGCTGCTGAACGTGGCCTGCAGCCTTGCGCGACTCCGTGATGTAAATGCGAAGACGCAAAGCGGAGCATCAAGTCTGAACGAATGGCACAAGGTGATTGGGTATCGCAGGGCAAGCGCCGCCGCGCTCGGCCTGTCGAGAGACGTGTAACGCGCACAGCGCATCGTTGATTAGGACACAAGGACTGTTATGAATAAAAAGATAATCTCCCGATTCGCGTGCTTGGGAGCCGCTGTTGGACTGATCGCAGTCACGCCGGGCCAAGCCATCGCTGCCGAAGACTACAAACCGCCCGTCGGAAAAATCACTCAGCGTGCCGCGCCTGCCAAAGGTGCACCGTCATCCGGCACGAACGTCCCGGCAGCGTCCGCGGCGTCCACCAGCGGTCAAGACACCCCCCGCGCCCGCGCCGCTGCCGCAGTGCCGGACAGGGGCCTCTCCATTACCTCGGGCGCTACCCTCAATTCCCAACTGATCCGTGTGCGCACGTCGGGCGGCACCGGGGCGTTGAACTTCCGGCTGCTCGACCCCAGCGGCAAACCCGCCGAACTGCCGGCCGGCCTGGTGTTCGGATCCGACGGTTCGCTGACTGGCGCCGCTCCCTCTGTCGCCAGCCCCAAGACGTTGACGTATCTCATCCAGGTCGAAGACAGCGGCGGCGGCAAGGCCAGCCGGACCGTGCAACTGACCATCAATCCGCCCTTGAACGTCGAGGGAGGCTCCATTCAAGCGACGGCGGGCGGACGCATCAAGAGTCCCGTCAAGTTCATCAACGTCAGCGGCGGCACGGGCAACTACGCCGTTTCCTATTCCAACCCCGATGGCAGCGCCATGCGCATGCCGTCCGGCCTGGTGCTCGATGGCAGCGGCCGCGTCAGCGGCGCGGTGCCCAAGTCCCTGGAAAAAATGGCAGGGCTTACGGCCACCATCAGCGATGAGGGCGGCGCCCGAGTTTCCATCCCGGTCGAGTTCAACCTGGCGCCGGCGCTGGAAGTCTCCACCCTTCCGATCGAACTCACGGCGGGCGCCACGATGCCGTCGGCGCTGCCGGTCGTGAACGCCACGGGCGGAAGCGGCGCGGTGCGCTACACGCTGTTCGACAAGGACGGCACGACGCCCGCCCGGCTTCCGGAAGGCCTGAAGTTCGACGAGGCCACAGGCACGTTGCGCGGCCTGGTGCCGCCGACGCCGCAAGAAGGCCGATACGTGGTGGTAGCCCAGGACGCCGGCGGCGGCGAGGCCAGCGCCCGCTTCGAATGGAAGATCAATCCCCAGCTTCAGATTTCGTTCGAATAACCTGGATTTACCCGCAAGACGCCCGCCTTCTGCATTTCGCATGCAGAAGGCGGGCGCTTTTTTTTGCGCGTTGCCCTTGCAACTCTGTTACAAGCCCCACCGCATGTCTGGCCATGCGGTCCAACCTTCGCACCCTACGGCGCTAACGCTAGCCGCCGACGCCTCCCCATCAGCCGCCAGCGCCTCCCCAGTAAGCCGGTCGATTCAGTACGTAACATATCTTTCCGGCTGGATGCCATTCGGAATTGACGATGGCGATATGCTTACTTTCTCACTCGTATCTACGGGAAAGCCATGAGCGCATCGATTGAAGAACAGACTGCGGCTTTCAAGCCCGACGCCCGAATTTCGACCGGAAACACCGGCATTGACGACATTCTTGGCGGCGGCTTGGACCCCAACAAAATGTATCTGTGCGAGGGTCGGCCAGGCACGGGCAAGACCACGATGGGAATGCAATTCCTGCTGGAAGGCGTCCGGCAGGGCGAGCGCGCGCTTTATGTCGCGCTATCCGAAAGCCCGGCCGAACTCAGCCTGGTCGCCCACCGTCACGGGTGGTCGTTGGACGGCGTCGAAATCCTTGAGCTGGTGTCCGAAGACGTTTTGGACCCCGAGCGGGAACTGACTGTCCTGCATCCCGCCGAGATGGAGTTGAGCGAGACCACGCGCCTGATCCTGGACAAGGTCGAATCGCTCGATCCCGCCCGGGTCGTCATTGATAGCCTGTCGGAACTGCGCCTGCTGGCACAGGGCTCGTTGCGTTATCGCCGTCAGATCCTGGCGATGAAGCACTTTTTCGCCAGTCGCCGGTGCACGGTGATCCTGCTTGACGACCAGGCGGGCAAACAGGACGACCTTCAGTTGCACTCCATCTCGCATGGCGTCATCGCACTTGAGCAATTGGCGGTCGACTATGGCGCGCAGCGGCGGCGGATGCGCATTTTGAAAATGCGCGGCATGGATTTTCGCGGCGGTTACCACGACTTCACGATCCGAAAGGGTGGGCTGGAGGTCTATCCGCGGCTCGTCGCGGCCGAGCATCACAAAGATTTCGCCCCGACGCCCACGCCCAGCGGCAATGCCGAACTGGACAGCCTGTTGGGCGGAGGGCTGGATCGCGGGACGAATGTTCTGCTGATTGGTGCGGCTGGCGTGGGTAAGTCTTCGCTTGCGTCGACGTACGCGCTGTCGGCAACGCAGCGCGGCGAGCACGCGGCCATCTTCGCGTTCGACGAATCCCGGGCGACGTTTTTCGCGCGTGTCCGGGCGCTGGGGATGCCGATGGAAGCCGCGCTCGAAGCGGGGCTATTGACCTTCAAGCAAATCGATCCCGCGGAGATGGCCCCTGGCGAGTTCACGGCGATGGTTCGCCGCGCCGTCGAGGAGGACGGCGCGCGCGTGGTGGTGTTCGACAGCCTGAACGGCTACCTGAACGCCATGCCCGACGGCCGCTTTCTGATTCTGCAGATGCACGAGCTGCTGAGCTATCTTGGACAGCAGGGCGTGACGACGGTGATGATCCTGGCGCAGCATGGGTTGGTGGGGCCGATGGAAACGCCCATGGATATCAGCTATCTCAGCGACACGGTGATCATGCTGCGGTACTTCGAGTTTGAAGGACGCGTCCGGCGCGCCATCTCCGTCGTCAAGAAGCGCAGCGGCGCGCATGAACATGCCATCCGCGAGTTCAGCATGTCAGGTGAAGGGCTGGTCGTTGGCCCGCCGTTGACGTCCTTTCACGGCATATTCTCGGGAACGCCCCAATACACGGGCGATGATTTGCGCCTTCTGCTGAACAATCCCGATGCGCCGACCTGAGGGTAACGAAGCGCGCGTGCTTGTCTACGCACCGATCGGCCGCGATGGGGACGCCGGAGCGCGGCTGCTGCAGCGCGCGGGTTTCGATACATTCGTCTGTCGGGATGTCGAGGACCTGCTGGCGCAGGTGGAAGCGGGCGCCCTGACCGTCTGCATGACCGAGGAAGGCCTGTTCGGCAAGAACCTGGAACAGGTGTCCGAGTGGTTGCAGGCGCAACCCGCGTGGTCCGGGCTGCCCTTTGTCGTGTTGACCGGCAAAACGCAGACCGGTCCCATCGTGCGGTGGCGCGAGCGAATGACGGAATTGCTCGGCAACGTGTCTCTGCTGGAGCGGCCGGTTCAGAGCCTTGCATTGACCACCATGGTCCAGACGGCGGCGCGGGCCCGGACGCGGCAGTATGAAATCCGCTCGCTGCTTGAAGCCGAGAAACAAGCCGGTCAGGCGCTTGAGTCGATCGTGGCAAGCCGGACGCGCGAACTGGAATTGGCCAATGCCGAGCTGCAGCAGCAGATGCGGGAACGCGGCAGGATCGAGGAGTCGCTGCGCCAAGCCCAGAAACTTGAAGCGCTTGGTCAGCTTACCGGCGGCGTGGCCCACGATTTCAATAACCTGCTGATGGTCATCTCTGGCGGGCTGCAAATGCTGCAGCGTCCCATCGACGACGCGCGGCGGACCCGATTGTATGGCTCGATGCGGCAGGCGGTGGACCGGGGCGCGTCGTTGTCGCGCCAATTGCTGACGTTCGCGCGCCGCCAGGCCTTGCGTCCGGAAGTCCTGAACCTGAATACGGTCATTCGGAACATGCTCGAGATGCTCGAGCGCAGCCTGCGCGGCGACATTGTCATTGCGTTGGCGCTGGATGACGATCTCTGGCTGGTCGAAGTGGACCCTGGCGAGTTGGAACTCGTCATCCTGAATCTGGCCGTCAATGCGCGTGATGCCATGCCGGACGGCGGCGTGATTGAGATCCGGACCGAGAACGTGGTCCCATCCGGAAAAGGTGAATTGACCGTCGGCCACATCGCATTGCGGGTGTCAGATACCGGAATCGGCATGAGCCCGGCGGTGGCCGAACGCGTGTTTGAACCGTTTTTCACGACCAAGGACGTTGGCAAGGGATCTGGGCTGGGACTGGCGCAAGCCTACGGCTTTGCCAAACAGTCTGGAGGCGCCATCGAGCTTTCCACGGAAATGGACGTCGGCACGACGGTTTCGGTCTGTCTGCCGCGGTCGAAGCGGCGGCTGGCTGCGCAGGGCCGGTCGGGTGGGGCCGGCGCTGTGCAGGAGCAGCCGGCGGCACTGAACGTGCTGCTGGTGGAAGACGATGCTGAAGTGGCGACCCTGACCGCCAGCATGCTGGAAGAGCTGGGTTACGTCGTGACGCCCGCCGCCAGTGCCGCCGAAGCCTTGGACGTCTTGAATAACGGCGCCGCGATCGATGTGATGCTCACGGACGCCATGATGCCAGGCGGCAAAAGCGGCATTCAACTGGCGCGCGAAGTACGCGCCCAACGGCCCGATCTGCCGGTTGCCCTGATGACCGGCTTTCTGGGCGAGGAAGTGAAAAGGGCGGGGCAAGAGGGTATTCCGCTATTGTCCAAGCCTTATCGGCTGGAGCAGTTGGCGGGGCTGTTGCTGCGCCTGACGGGAAGGCGAGCTGCCGGGCGGCCATAAGCGTTAGCGCAGCTGGAATGGCGACCGCGCAGCCCGGAATGCAATTTGCTGACGGGGGGGGCAAGCCCAAGGAGACGCCATGATTTCAGAACGATTGCGCAGATTGCGCCGCATCGCGGCGTTTGCCGCTGAACGCTCGGGGGACTATGTAGAGCTGGTGGGCATCGAACTGTCCCTATACCGGGCCGCGCTGGTTGCCACGGTAATCAGCAGTGTGGCCCTCGTTTTCTGCGGGCTGGGCACATTGGGTTTCGTATCGGTGGCCGCCATCGTGAGCTTTTGGGACACGGAGCATCGCAAACTTGCCGCGTGGCTCGTCGCCGGCGCGTGGCTGCTCATCACGCTCATTTCGCTCGCCATTTCGACACGTAGCGCGCCGAAGGGGTCGCCCTTTGCGGAGCTGAGCCATCAGGTGCGCCTCGATACCGCTGCGGCACGGAGCCATTATGCCCAAGATGACCACACTCGCTGACAAGGAAGCCCTACTGGCCAAGATGGAGCGCGACCGCCAGGCGCTCGCCGTTCCGATGGGGCGCAGCGCGCCGCGAAATACGGTCGGCGGGGCGTGGGCGCTTACGGCGGCGCTGGCCGCGGGGGCGACGCTGGGATGGCCGCGAATTTTGCGCCAGCCGCTGCGCGCGATGGCTGCGATGGCGATGCGCGATCGCGTCAACGAGTTGATGGGCCGCATGCAGGTGCGGCGTGTCAGCAATCCGATGCCTGATCCCGACATGGCGAAATTGGAGAAGATGATCGAGGAGGTGCGCGCCGCGGCCGTGAGTTTGGCCGATGACGCGGAGATCGAGCGCCTGCGGGCGCAGTTGGACGATCAGGTGAGGCGGCTGCGGACGGCGCGCGCGTTGCAGGCCACGCAAACCTCGCGCGCGTTGCGGCCTTTGGATCCGTCACCTCCGTCGGGTCCGACGAGATCCTCAAGTCCGGCGCACCTGGCGCGGCCGGCGTCTCCCTCGGGCAGTCTGGAGGCACCTACCGGACGGGATGTGTCAGCTATTCCGTAGTTGGAGACGGTCGAGGCGGGCGCCAAGCCGCCTTGAATCCGTCAACCCCGGCGTCGGCTGCGCGCCCGTTGACGATGCTGCTTGCGTGCGCGGGCCGTCAGCACGGAGGCCAAGGCAAGCAGCTTGTCTTCATCCAGGCGCTCGGCGTCGACCAGTTGCTCGTCAGCGCCTTTTACGGCGATCAGCAGCTCGTCCAGCTTCAGATGCAGTGCCTCGCTGTCCTTGTTCTGGCTCTGCTGAATCAGGAAAACCATCAGGAAGGTGATGATGGTGGTGCCGGTGTTGATGACCAACTGCCAGGTCTCGGAAAAGCCGAACACCGGACCCGAGGTTGCCCACACCACGACTGCGATCAGCGCGATGCCGAAGGCGACGGGCGAACCCGCCCACTTGGTGACGAGTGTCGCGAAGCGGTCAAAAAAATGGGAGACCGGATTGCGTTTTCCGGTTTGCCCGCGCCGAGGTTGTGACCTGGACCTGGTTTGCCGCTTCGCTGCGTTCCTTTTCGGCATGGCGCTCCATCCCTACATGCACGGACCTCTTGCACAGCAAACCGCGTGCCCGATGAACCGCGCCGCGGCTGGATCGGCGCGTGCTAGGCTTTCGGTGTTCCGGCCCATCAGGTTGCGATGAAATCCCTGCTGCAATCCGAAAAATTCCTGCTGCTCGCTTGCGTGCTTGCGATCGCCGGTTTCGTGATCGACCCGCAATTGGAGGGGCTTGGCCAAGCCGTAAGCCTGGCGGAAACGGCCGTGCTGATCGCGGCGATTCTTGCCGCCTCATTGAGCGTTGCGCGCCACGCCGAACGCATCGCGCAGAGGCTGGGCGACCCGTATGGCAGCATGATCCTGACGTTGTCGGCGGTGCTGGTCGAAGTAATCGTGCTGGTGATCGTGTCGTCCAGGGCGGGCTCGCCGACGCTGGTCCGGGACAGCATCTATTCGGCGGTGATGCTGGATATCAACGGCATTCTAGGCGTGGCGGCGCTGATCGGCGGATTCAAGCACGGCGAGCAGGCGTACAACGATGATTCGGCGCGCACATATAGCGTGATGATCCTGACTGCCGTCACGGTGTCGATGATCATCCCCGAGTTCGTGCCGCAGCCCGGCTGGCGCGCCTACAGCGCCTTCACCGTGGTGTCGATGCTGCTGATGTACGGCGTGTTCGTGCGGATGCAGACAGGGCCTCACAGCTATTTCTTCAGCTACAGCTATCCCGAGAAAAAGACGCGCACGCCGGTGCCGCCGGGAGGCGGTCCCGGTTGGCGCCATTCGGCCGCCGTGATGGCGGTAGGCATCATTGCGGTGGGCGCGCTGGCCGAACTGATGTCGCATGCGCTGAACCGCAGTGTGGAAGGGATGGACGTCCCAATCGGGCTGATCGCGCTGGTGGTCGCGGGCATTTCGGCCGCGCCGGAGATGCTGACGGCGTTTCGGGCGGCGCTGGCCAACCGCATGCAATCGGTCGTCAATATCGCGCTGGGCGCGTCGTTGTCGACGGTCATCCTGACCGTGCCGGCGATGGAGGCGATGGCCCTCTTTACGGGGCAGCGGATCGACATGGCGATGACGCCACTGCAGACGCTGATGATGCTGGTGACGTTGATCGTCGCGGCCATTAACCTGAACGACGGACAGACCAACGCGATCGAAGGCCTGACGCATTTCGTGCTGTTTGGCGCGTTCCTGATGCTGCTGACGTTGGGGCTATAGCGGCCTACCCGCGTTCATGCGGGGCCAGAATCGATGAATTTATCGTCTGGATTCCCGTCGTAAATCCCCCGGAGCGCGAGCTCCAGGGGCGCGCGAGCAATTATTTCTTCAGACCCGCCAGAGCGTCGCGCAGCATCTGTTTGGGATTTTCGTTGCACTGCTTGACCAGCATTGGCGTGCGGGTGCTGATGCCTTCGACGTCGACCACGGCTTCTTCGGGCTTGCCCTTGTTGTTAAGCGCTTCTGCATAGCTGACGACGACGGGGCGATAGGTCTCTTGGACGCCAAGGAAATCCTGGCATTGCCATAGCGCGAGAGGCTTTTTCGCATCAGCTGCCTGGCCGGTGACCGCAAAGGTCATAGAGCCAATAAGACCAATCATCAGTAGGTGCTTCTTCATATTCGAGCTCCTGGGGGTTGGCTTGCAGACGAAACGGCTTACTGAGAAACAGACAAAAACGGCACATACAGAAAACGTGAGCGCAGGCTCACCGGCCTAAATTACTGAAAACGGATGAGCGCCGTCAACGCAACTGTGCATCCAAAGGCGGGATGAGCCGTTTATACCGGTTACGCCGTATCGTCGGCGAGGCGTCATTGCAGCGCGGTGTCCAGCAACATCATCAACACGAATCCCAGCATCAGGCCGCAGGTGGCGGGAACTTCATGCCCTTTCCGATGGGTTTCTGGAATGATCTCGTGGCTGATGACGAAGAGCATGGCGCCCGCTGCAAAGCCCAACCCCCAAGGCAGCAGCGACGCCGACCAGCCGACAATGGCTGCGCCCAGCACCGCGCCCAGCGGTTCCACCAGACCAGAGGCCATGCCGAAGCCCACGGCGAACGCGCGCCGGTAACCGGCAGCCAGCAGCGCGATGGCCACCACCAGGCCTTCTGGTACGTCCTGAATCGCGATGCCCATGGCCAGCGAGCCCGCCTGCACGGGGTCCGCGCCGGCATAGCCGACGCCGATCGCCAGACCTTCGGGAAAGTTGTGCAGCGTGATCGCAAACACGAAGAGCCACGTGCGCCGCAGGTTGCGGGCGGGCTTGCCTTCCTTGCCCTTGATGAAATGCTCGTGCGGCAGAACGCGGTCCAGAACCAGAAGCGCCAACGCGCCGAGCAGAATCGCGCCGGCGATGGAGAGCCCTGCGCCCCATGGCCCTCTGCCAAGATCGCGGGCGGCGTCCAAACCCGGAATGATGAGGGAAAAGGCGCACGCGGCCAGCATGATGCCGGCGCCGAATCCCAGCAACGTGTCCTGGACACGTTCGGGCACCCGTTGCGAAAAGGCAATCGGCAACGCGCCCAGCGCAGTGGCGCCAGCGGCGAGCAAGCCGCCCAGCAGCGCTGCGCCCACCGCCGGATGAGAGGTGTTCAGGTAACGCCACAGTACGAATACGCCGAACGCGGCGAGTACAAGCAGACAGGTTCCCAGCAGGCTCTTCAGCATGGATGCGCGCGGAGCCGGCAGAGTTTGGCCGTCCTGCACGGCGGGGCGGGGCACTTAAGGCGATCCCGGATAACGATGGCACGTCAGCGCCCACCATGGCCATGCGTGGGCCGTGAGCGCTGCGTCCGGTGGCGTGCGGTGGCGTGGACGTTCCATGATGCTCCTCGGGTGTGACGGGTCGGCGCAGCGTTGGTGCGGCTGCCGGCCATGTCGTGCTGTGGTAGCGCGGTGGTGCCATTGCGCGGTGACGCTACGGAACCGACACGCTGGAGCAATACCCGTTCCCGGCGCTGGGGTTGGGGCGGCGATCAACGAAAAGAGCGCCCGAAGGCGCTCCAGAAGGCCGGGGCGCGCAAGGCGCCGGGTATGGCAGGAATCAGGTCAGGCAGAACTGCGGAGCGCCGCTGTCGTCGACGCGCCGAATGCCCTTGAGGATCCATTTGGCATGGCGTTCCGCTTCATGCTGCGCGGAGAACAGCTTGCCGCTCGGGATGGGCCAGATGGCCTTCCCGTCGTGGTCGCCGTCACGCCGGGTCGTGACGTCGAGCCGATACTTGCCGCTCGGCAACTCAATGACATCGCAGTGGACTTTGAATCCATCTACGCAAATACCATTTTCAGTATTCATCGTGCGCTCCAGAGAGTGGGGTTCGGAAATTTCCTGCCCGGGATTTTCCAGAATCGGCCTCCCAGGGGGTGCAACAAAGTGCAAGAATTCCCGACCAACGCCAGCGGGCGTTTTCGCGCCGATAATGCCCCCCAAATGCCTGTTGCGCCGCCAAAAGAATCGGGCCCTGGACGATGTCCAGGGCCCTGGCGGGATAGGCACCGCAGGCAGTGGCTACCTGCGGGTGATCGTGAAGGGGGATGACGGCGCGCGGCCGACGACGCGAGATCTGACGCCGTCTTTCCAGCCGGCCTTCCACATCTCGACGCGGCTGCGCCATTCATGGACTGATTCGCCGGTCTGCGCAGGCATGGCTGCGGTGCGAAGGTAGGGGCAATCCAAAAGGGTCAACCCTTGGCGCGCGGCGTCTGCTCCCAGCTTCTGGATATCCACTTGCATGGCAACTCTCCCAAAAGATGCGAGCGCTTAGTGTGCCGATGGCACAACGCTCGCGCAACGAAGCGCGTGTAACGCGGCGTTTCCTTGTTACATCGCCGTAAGACTTGCTGGTCCTGGCGCAAAAAAGCGCCCCGCTGTGCGGGGCGCAGACTCACCGTCCAACAAACGCAAAAGGTCACAGCGACGTGGCGAGGCCGTGCCGGCCACCAGACTCCCCAACCAGAGCCCGATAACCCTGCCGCTGAGACAACCGGATCGCCGCAACTATTGTTCCCGTCGGGCGTGGCTGAAAGATGACGGTGGATCCGGCGCTTCGCGATGGCCGAGCTAGGAAGACTGTGGACCAGGCGCTTCGCCATGTCCGAGCTGGCAAATAGGGCTTTGCATCCGATCTTTGCGTTGCGCGGCGCGCCTGTTGATGCGCATGTGCCGATGCGATTTCTACATGAACGGAAGATTTGACTTGCGCGATGCGATGGAACACCACTTGCTGGCTCTTCGCGCAGGCGCGCCGCCGCACGGCGCGTCTCCGACAACCACGCGCCAGGAGGGACGGAAATGAAATTCACCAAAGCGACCAACGCGAAAGCGCAAGGCGATGCCATCGTGTTCGAGATGGAAACGGCCGGCGTCACGCGGCAGTTCGAGATATCGGGTGATGTGCTGCGCCAGCGGTTCGGCGCCGCGGATGACAGCGCGGTGGAGTTGCTGCGTGCTTTCGAAAGCGGCGCCGACGCGCTGCGCGAGCTGGCGCACCGCACGCAGTGGGTGCCGACCGACGGCCCCATTCAGGTGGGCGAGGGCGATTTCGGTTGATGGCAAACCCGGCGGCAACGCTTGCGGGCCGAAGTCCGCGACTTCGCCAGGAATGGCGATTGCTGGATGTTCCTTGTGCGCCGGGCGGCATCAGGCTGTAAGCCGGCGACTTATTTTCCACTGGAGGTCCGAATGAAAAACCGTCTTTTGAAAGCAGGGCTTGGCGCTGCAATTGTGCTCGGCATGAGTTCGGTTTCGCTTGCGCAAACCCCGGCAGCTCCCGGCGCTCAGGTGCCCGCTGCAACGAACAAGCTGGACAGTGAGGCCCGCGGCTTTTTGACCGACGCGGCGGAGTCCGGCCATCTCGAAGTTGCGGGCAGCAAGATGGCGCTGGAAAAATCGCAGAACGCCGAGGTCAAGCAATTTGCGCAGAAGATGATCGACGATCACACGAAGGTGGCTCAGAAACTCGAGGCCTTGGCCAAGAGCAAGGGATACGAGCCGCCCAAAGATCCCTCGATGATGCAGACGGCCAAGCTCAAGGCCTTGGGGCTGCGTGATGAAGGGTTCGACAAGGCGTACGCCGATGAGATCGGCGTGGACGCGCACGAGGATGCGGTCAAGCTGTTCGAGAAGGCCTCGAAGGAAGTGAAGGATCCGGAGGTCAAGCAATTCGCAATTGAAACGCTTCCCAGCCTGAAGCAGCACCTGCAGGCCGCCAAGACCCTGCAGCAAAGCGTGTCCGCCAAGAAGTAAATGGAGATCAGACGCGCCGGTGTCCCTACCGGCGCCTGACCTCCCACTTGATCCGCACACAGGAGTGATCATGAGCCAGAAGACGTTGAAGGACCTGTTTATTCACGAGCTATCGGATGTCTACAGCGCCGAAAAGCAGTTGACCCGCGCCTTGCCGAAGATGGCCCGCGCTGCCACCGATCCCGCACTGGCCGACGCGTTTACCACGCACCTTGAAGAGACTCGCGGTCAGATCGAACGCATCGACAAGATCGTTGAAGGCGCGGACTTCCGGCTCAAGCGCATCAAGTGCGCGGCCATGGAAGGCTTGGTGGAGGAAGGCAAGGACGTCATTGAAGACGTCGAAGAGGGGCCGGTGCGCGATGCCGCGCTGATCGCCGCGGCGCAGAAGGTCGAGCACTACGAGATCGCCAGCTACGGCACGCTCTGCACCTTTGCCAAGCAACTGGGCGAGTCCGAGGCGCTGAAGCTGCTGAAGGAAACGCTGGCCGAAGAAAAGGCCACCGACGAAAAGCTGAGCATGCTGGCGCTTCAGCAGACCAATGCTGAAGCGGCCAAGGCGGGCAAGGCAAAGTAAGTGCAACCTGCATGAAACCTGCTGACGACACTTCTACCCGCGCCCGACCGGCGCGGCGCGGCGCCAAGACTGGCCGGGGACCCTGGCTGATGCTGGCCGTCTGGATTGGCGCCGTGGCAGTGCTGTTCATCGTGGGATTGCTGATTCGCGGGATGTAGCCTTGCGCTGCATCCGGCACGCGCGCACTATTGGCACAGTCGCGATGCCACCATCGTGACGACCGTGCCGTCGGGCAGCTTGTAGTGTCCGTCCCCCTGCCACGTCACCAGCTGGCCGTCGGGCAGGCAGCAATACGAATTGGTCTTCGCGTCGCCTTGGGGCTGCGAGCAATATCTGTCGATCCGGTACGTGGTGCCATCGGCGGCGGCAGCCACCACCTCCATGACACGCTTATAGGCTGGGTTCGCCATGTGTGCCTCCTGTTCGCGGTTCGGAGTATTGGTGCATGTGGACTCTGCGTGGTCAATACGCATCGCAGCATCCGGCGTTCGTGCGCTTGGATCAATGAAAGTCGGACCGCCGCACGCATCTCGGCGAAAAGGAGCGCAACCATGCATGAATTCGAGAGCCTGGACGGGCGGGTAATCCTGGTGACCGGCGGCGGCAGCGGACTGGGCGCTGCACTATGCGAGCAGCTTGCGGCAGAAGGCGCCCGAATCGCGGTCAGCGATATCGACGAGCAGCGCGCAAATGTCGTCGCGGACAAGCTGAAGGAAGGCGGCGCGGACGTCATGGCCTGCATCATGGACGTGGGCGTGGCGGCGGACGTCGCCGAGTGCATGGACGCGGTCGTGCGGCAGTTCGGTAAGCTGGACGCCATCGTGAACAGCGCCGGCGTCGATGTGACGGCGTCCATCGACCAGCTTGATGCCGACATCTGGGAGCGCGTGTTGCGCACAAATCTGACGGGACCGTTCCTGATGGCCAAGCTGGGCAAGAACCGGCTCAGTCCCGGCGGCCACATTGTGAACGTGGCGTCCACCGCCGCGCGGCGCGCGTGGCCAAATGCCAGTGCCTACCACGCAAGCAAGTGGGGGTTGCTGGGCCTGTCGCATGCCCTTCATGCGGAACTGCGTGGCATGGGCATCAAGGTCAGCGCGGTCATCGCGGGCGGCATGCGCACGCCGTTCCTGTTGGACCGCTTTCCGGAAATCGACACGGACACGCTGCAGGATCCCGCCAACGTCGCGCGCGCGGTGCGTTTCGTATTGACGCAACCGCCGGAAACCGTGGTGCCTGAGGTGATGGTGTTGCCGATGCAGGAAACGTCCTGGCCCTGATTACGCCCAAAGTAGATGAACCATGAGCACGAAACCCCATTTCGATCGGACGAACGGTGACAGCTGCAAAACGCACGTCAACTCGGTGTGTCCGCCTTAAACCAAGGCAAAATCCCACAACAGCGGATTTTCTGCGTCCATCTGACGCGATGGATGCCGGTGATCCCGTGTGAGAGCAGCGGGTCGATGAAGGGGGACAAGGAAGATCGTTGCATCAAGGTCGTGCTGACGCCCTGATGTATTGGCGGTATGGCCCGTTGACGCCGCGAGGCCCGATGTCCTGCATCCGGCCTCGCGGTTTTCAGGATTCCGGCTGCACGGCGTCACACAAGGCGTCCAGCTCCCGCGTGACTTCGTGCCACGACCAGCGGATGAGATCCACGGCGGCGCGCTCGCGGGCCGTGAAGCCGCCTCCGCTGGCGGCTTCCTCGACGGCGGCATCCAGCTTGGCGAACGGTTCACCGGTGCTGCACATGGGCGCTTTGGCGCCTTTGTCGCGAATGACCCGCGCCAGCCCGTCGATCTGCTGCCGGGCAGCCTGCGCGACGTCGTGCAGCGCGGGCCCCAGGCGTTGGCAGACGTTGTCGGTCAGTTCCATGCCGCCGACGCGTTCCATCAAGGGCACGGTCAGCCACAGTTCCTCGATCCGCTCCTGCAACCGGTGGGCCTGGGTGTCCGCGCCCAGGATACGAATGGGCACCGACCGCGACTGGCTCGCCATGTCGCGCGCGCGCCAGTGGGTGCGTTCCAGCGCGGGCGTGTCACGCGGCCGCGGCCGGACGCGCCCTTCGTGCACAGCGGCAGCCCACTCGACCAGCAGCTCGCCGTAGAGCTGCAGCGACGCGGCAAGGTTGTACCGCATGCTGTACCGGGCCGACAGCGGCAGCACCGCGAAGGCGGCCAGTGTCCCGGCAATGGACCCCACGACGATGGCAAGCGTCTTGTCCACCGCGCCCGCGACGATGTCGGCGTCCGGGGTGACGGTCAGGATGGTCGTCGTGACCAGGCTGTAGTTCAGCGTCGGCCAGCGGATCGACAGGCAGGCGGCGGCCCCCACGCCGGCCACGATGCTCCACGGCGCGGGGATGTGCGCGGCGTGGGCCAGCG
>DMTA01000148.1 GCA_003454835.1 Achromobacter sp.
GTGGGACTGGCGCTGTTGACGGCGCTGCTGTGCCTGCCGGTGGATACCCGGCCCAGGACCGCGTAACGCGCGCGGGCGATAGGCAGGCGCGGCCAGCGTTCCGTGACAGACGCGCCGCGCCTGCCGTCTACAGGCAGGCGTCTCGCGACACATTCGCGGGGTCCGTGCATGCCCGCCACGTCGCGGCCGGCATGGCCGGCACCAGCACCAGCCGGCTCATCGGGTCGGTGTACCAAAGAATCCGCCCGGGCTCGTCCTGCATGGCCTTCCAGACCTTTTGTTGCGTGGCGGGATCGAGCGCGCACTGACCCTGGTCGCCGGTCACGCCCTCGGCCAGCACCGTCTGGCTGCCCGGATCCCAAGACACCATGTCAGTGTCATCCAAAGCGATGTCGTCCTTGAGGCGCACGATGCGCCATTCATTGCCGGCCACGTCGGTCGACAGCCGCGACAGCGCCTCGCGTTCGATCACGTGCAGGCGGTCCTGCGGGGCCACGGGTTCCGCATAGGCGCCGGGACCGTCGTTGCCATCCGGCGTCGGGAATGGAGACTGGCGCTGCACATAGCGCGTGGCTGGCCGGCCTCGTTCATCGTAGGTCTGCACGGCGACGGATTCGTTGGCGGCGGATTCGCTGGCGGCGGCGTCGATGACACGCAGCAGCCTGCCGGCTGCGTCGCGTACGTAATGCCGCCCGGGGGCCAAGTCCATCGCATCGCCGCAGGGCCCGGCGATAAAAGCCTGCAGCGCGCCGTGCGCATCGCGCCGCAGGCAGCCCTGGCCGATGAGCGCGTAGGCCGCATCCTGCGTCCGCTCGTACTCGGCCACGCGCAGCAGGGCCCCGTCAGCGCCGTACTCGAAGGCATGGCCGCCGGATACCGTCGGCTTTCCCAACGCCCGCCGCTCCAGGCGCTGCACCCGGCAAAGCCGGCCGCCGGCGTCGAAAAGCAGTTGCGCGTGGGCCACACCATTGCCGTCGTCCACGCGATAGGCGGTCCAGTCCACCTTGTCCATCCAGGTGTGCGGCAGCGGGTCGCCGGACGCGGTCAGCCAGATCGGTTGCGGATGCGTGGCGATGCGTTCTCCCTGGCGGCCGAGGAGGACGCGCGATTGCGTCACATCGACGGAAACGCGAAGCGTCGTTAAAGCGCCGGACTCGGAAAACCCCAGGTCCGCGGAACCGCAGGCCGCCAAGGCCGGAGCTGCGTGCAGGACCGAGGCCGAGGCCAACGCAGCGCCAAGGGCGATGCGGCAAAGACGATCACGCATATTGCAGCGCGTCCATGAACGCCACGAGATCCCAGAATTCCCTGGATACGCCGCCCAGGCGCAATTTGCCATCGCGTTCCTCGAACAGCAGGAACGGATACGCGTTGCGTGCGAAAACGCCCGGTTCCGGCAGCCGGTAGGGCGTGAAGACCTCGGGGTCGTTGAAGTAGCGTTCCAGGCGCCCGCCGCCGTCCACATGCACGTACCGCACGCGTAGCGCAGGTTGTTGAAACGCCGTTTGCGTGTCGGGGTAGATACCGCCGTCGCCCGCCACGACGGCGTCGGACAGCGCAGCGAGGAAGACGCGCCGGATGCCCACGAAATGGATTTCGCCGGATGTGCCGCCCGAATGGGCTACCGCCAGCTTTTCCAGCAGCGCCGTGGCGCGCGAGTCGGGCACGACCGTTCCGGCAAACAGGGCGTTGATGTCCCCCGGCTGCGCATCGGCCGATTGCCGCAGGCGTAGCAGGTCTTGCCGGAATTCGCCCAACCATTGCTGATAGCGCACGTTTTCCGCATGGCGGTCGAAGGGCTGCGCGACGGCGCTGGCGGAATGAAACGCCATCAGCGCGGCGGTGGCGGCAAGCCATAGCGGATACGCCAGCGCGGCCTTCCAACGAAGCCGCCAGCACGCCAACGCTACGAAAATTAGGGGTCTCATAGGCCCGCGATCATATCTTCCGAAATGATGCAATTTTGGTGCGAACCGTGACAGAATGTCAGCCACATTGCGCCACGCTGTACCGATGAATGTCGTATTGATCAGGTCCTGACATGCCCGCTAACGGTGATGCGACCCCGACCCCACCGCCCGGCATTGCCGCCGCCGGCGCGCCGCGCGACCTGGACGGCCCGCTGAACAAGCTGGCGCGCCTGGCCTGCCGCATGTTTGGCGTGGATCTGGCCGCCATTGTTTGCACCGATGCGGATGGCGTGTGGCAGGGGGCCGCCGGCGCAGCATGCGCCCCTGTCCGGTGTCCGTGGTCCTTCGAACTCCCGGTGCGCGCCGCGGATGGCCGCCTTCTGGGCGTTTTTCGTCTCGGGCACGGGCAGGCGCGCGATTTCTCAGATGAAGACCGTCAGGCATTGCAGGACCTCACCAGCCTGGCGGCCATGGCCATCGAAAAGCGCCACGCGCTGGCGTGCGAGCGCGCCGACGAAGACACCTGGCGCGACGAGGCTCGCAAGCTGTCGCTGGCCATCGCGGGCAGCGGAACGGGGGTGTGGGACCGCAATGTGGTGACCGGCGAGATTACTTATTCGCCCGGCTGGAAGGCCTTGCTGGGCTATGGCGAATCCGAACTCACCACACGCATCGAGGACGCCTACACCCGCTTGCACCCGGACGACCTGGTCTACGTGCGGGCCGCCATGCAGGATCACTTCGACGGCAAGACCGACAGCTACGAAGTCGAACACCGCATCCGGTGCAAGGATGGCAGCTACAAATGGATCTGCAGCCGCGGCAAGGTGGTCAGCCGCGACGAATCGGGCAGGGCGCTGCGCATGATGGGCACCACGACCGACATCAGCGCCGTGCGCGCCATGTCTGAACGGCTTCAGCGCACGGCGGATCTTGTCGTCAACCTGACCGACGCGGTGCCCGGCCTGGTCTTTCAATGCCGGCCGTTGCCCGAGGGCGGATCGCGCTTCTCGTACGTCAGCGCGGGCATCTGGGACATGTTCGAACTCACGGCAGACGATGTTCGGGCCAGCACGACCGCCGTCGAACAGCGCATCCATCCGGAAGACCTGCCTGTCTATCGCGCGTCCCTGCAGGCCGCGGCGGCGGCGCAAACCCCCTGGCATGTGGAGTTCCGCGTGTGCCTGCCACTGCAGGGCGTGCGCTGGCGGCAGGGCGACGCGAGCCCAAGGCGGGATGCCGACAGCGGCGTGGTCTGGCACGGCTTCGTCACCGACATTACCGACCGCAAGCGGGCCGAGCTGGAACTGCGCGAGCTGGCTGCGACCGACGCGCTGACCACGTTGCCCAACCGCCGCCATTTCATGTCGCGCATCGCCGCGGAGCTGGCGCGGATCAAGGGTCACGGCGGTCTGGGATCGGCCGTGCTGATGTGCGACCTGGATCATTTCAAGCACATCAACGACACCTGGGGCCACGCCATCGGAGATGGTGTGCTGCAGCATTTTGCGAGCATGCTGCGCACGCAGTTGCGCGAGATCGACCTGGTGGGGCGCATCGGCGGCGAGGAATTCGCCGTGGTGCTGCCCGACACCGATATCGCACGCGCCCGCATCTTCGCCCGCAATGTGCAGCGCCGCATCGCCGATACGCCCTATCTGTCCGAAGGGCGGCGCATCCCGCTGACCGTCAGCATCGGGATTTCCGCGCTGCACAACAAGGACGACGACGCCGAACTGGCGCTCAGCCGCAGCGACCGCGCGCTGTATTACGCCAAACAGCGGGGGCGCAATCGGATCGAGTCGGTGTTTTCCCGATAGAACAACCCGCCAAGCCATTTGTTCCATTGACCGTACATTAGGACACCCCTAGAGTTCCCGTCATGGGAACCTCATTACCACTTCCGAAGTACCACCAGATCTACCTCGTCCTGCGCGAGCAATTGCAGGAGGGGCGGTTCGATCAGGACGGCGTGCCCGGAGAGCATGCGCTGGCGGATCAGTTCGACGTTGCGCGCATCACCATCCGCAAGGCGATGGAAATGCTGGTCGCGGACGGGCTGGTGTCGCGCCGGCCCGGGCTGGGCACCTGGCCCCTGCGCGGCACATCCAGCGCCCACGCCGCGGCGGCGCCCAGCGCGCAGCAGAAAGCGCACCTGACCGGCCTCCTGGAAAACATCGTCAACATGGGCCTTCGCACCTCGGTGCAGGTGCTGGACAGCACGCTGGTGTTTGCGCCGCCCACCGTGGCCGAGGCATTGCACATTCCTTCCGGCACACCCGTGCACAAGAGTCTGCGCGTGCGCAGCACCGACGCCGGGCCGCTGTCCCACATCACCACCTACGTGCCGCAGTCCGTGGCCGATTTCACGCGTGAAGACCTCGAGCGCGAGCCGCTGCTGATGCTGCTGGAAGCGGCCGGTGTGGAGTTCGGCGGCGCCACGCAGACCATCTCCGCACGCCTGGCCGATGCGCAGGTGGCCCGCCACCTGGACGTCGCGGTCGGATCGGCCTTGCTGGCCGTGACGCGCCTGGTGCGCGACGTTGGCGACCGGCCCGTGCAATTGCTGCAGGGCCTGTACCGGCCCGACCGCTACCAATATCAGTTGCAGCTATCGCGCGTCGGCAGCATCGACGCCAAGGTCTGGGTCAGCGAAGAGCTGTCGGCCCAATTCCATTGAACCCTTCGGAGATCCGCCCATGAATTCGCGCCGCACTTTCCTCTACCAATCCGCCGCCGCGGCGGCCCTTGTATCCGCCCCGTGGGTGGCCCGGTCGCAGGGCGCCGCGCCCATCAAGGTCGGCGT
>DMTA01000149.1 GCA_003454835.1 Achromobacter sp.
CACGCGGCGCGCATCCCGCCCGATATCCTGCAGCCGGTCCCACGCCACGCGATGCGCAGGGTCCTGAGCCAGCCAGGCGTGACAGGACTCGCGCTCGGCCGCATCGTCGATCCCGGATTGCAGCCGCGCCCACCAGGCAATGGCCTCGCGCACGACGGCCTCGGAAGGCCGGCCGTTCACGGAGGGGCTGGTGTCCGCCTCAGGCATGGATCGCCGCATAGCACGCGGACATCGCCCGCACCATGTATTGCTGCACCGAACTCAATGACACATCGAGGCGTTGGGCGATCTCGGGATACGTCAGGCCATCAAGCTGCGACAAGAGGAATGCCGCGCGGGCCTTGGGCGGCAGCCCATCCAGCAGGCGATCCAACTGAACCAGCGCCTGCAACTGCTCGGCCTGCGCTTCGGGAGACGGCGCGTAGGATTCGGGAACGGCGGCCAGATAGGCCAGATACGCATGCTCCAGCGCGGCATGGCGCTGGTGATCGACCACCAGGCCTTTTGCAATGGTGGTGAGCAGCGCGCGCGCCTCGCTGGCGCGCACCTGCTTGCGGCCCTGGATCACCCGGACAAAGACGTCCTGAGCCAGGTCTTCCGCGCGATGTTCGCAGCCCAGCTTGCGGCGCAGCCACCCGAAAAGCCACGGGCGGTGATCTCGATACAGGCCATCGACGGGCGCGACCTGGTTGTCGACGCACGGGGCCGATGAGGAAAGCAAGGTGGAAGACACGGATTGAGACTGCGGCGCTGAACCAAAGTCTCAAAATCTTAATTGATAATGACTTGCATTAACAATGATTGGACCCCACCCGCTCCCGAAATGAGGACCGGATGAGGCTTTACTACAACGTCACAGCCAGTCGGCGTTCGGATTCGAGGTATTCGCGCGACTGCATTTCCATGATGCGCGACACCGTCCGATGAAACTCGTTGGCCAGCGCGCCTTCGGTGTAGATCTCTTCGGGTTCGCACTCGGCAGACATGATGAGCTTGACGCGATGGTCGTAGAACACGTCGATCAGCCATGTGAAGCGGCGCGCCTCGGAAGCCTGGCGCGGTCCCATGCGCGGCACGCCCGACAGAATCACGGCGTGGAAGCGGTTGGCCAGTTCCAGGTAGTCGTTCTGCGAACGCGGGCCACCGCAAAGCGTGGCGAAATCGAACCACACCACCGAGCCGCCCAGCGCCAGCGCGCGGATCTCGCGATGCTCGATGCGCAGCACCGGTTCCTGCGGCGGCGTATCCGCCAGCGCGTCGAAGGCCGATTGCAGCGCCTTCTGGGCGTTTTCGTCCAGCGGCGTGTGATAGCTCTGCACCTGCTCCAGCGAGCGGCGGCGGTAGTCGATGCCGGCGTCCACGTTCATCACGTCCATGCGCGACTGGATCAGCGCGATGGCGGGCAGCACGCGGTCGCGGTGCAGGCCATCGGTGTACAGCGTGGACGGTTCGTAGTTGGACGTCATCACGAAGGACGTGCCGTACTCGAACAGCTTGAGCAGCAGGCGGTGCAGGATCATCGCGTCCGCCACATCGGACACGTGGAATTCGTCAAAGCAGATCAGCCGGTAACGCTTGGCCACGCGCTTGGCGACCTCGTCCAGCGGATCCTGCATACCCTTCACTTCTTCCAGTTCGCGGTGCACGCCGCGCATGAACTCGTGAAAGTGCAGGCGCGTCTTGCGCACGACGGGCACGGTGGCGTAGAAGGCGTCCATCAGGAAGCTCTTGCCGCGGCCCACGCCGCCCCACAGATACACGCCACGCGGCACGTCGGGACGGTTCAGCAGCTTTTTCAGCGCATTCGAGCGCATCGACTTGAACTTGACCCATTCGTCGTAATAGCGCTGCAAGCGGTCGATCGCCTTCTTCTGCGCGTCGTCGGGCTTGTAGCCGCGTTCGGCCAAGGCGTGTTCGTAGTAGTCGCTGACGTTCATAGGGGAACCGGATCAGGCTGAAGAGGATAAAGAAAAGGGCGGGTCCTGGAACCCGCCCCCGGTCTTGCAGAAGTCAGACGCGGCTTAGAAGTTCAGCGCGCGCTTGTCCACGGCCAGCGCGGCTTCCTTGACGGCTTCCGACAGGGTCGGGTGCGCGTGGCAGATGCGGGCGATGTCTTCGGCGGCGCCGCGGAATTCCATGATGGTCACGGCTTCCGAGATCAGTTCCGAGGCCATCGGGCCCACGATGTGCACGCCCAGGACTTCGTCGGTCTTGGCGTCGGCGATCACCTTGGCAAAGCCGGTGGTGTCGCCCAGCGCGCGGGCGCGGCCGTTGGCCAGGAACGGGAAGCTGCCGGCCTTGTACTCGCGGCCTTCGGCCTTGAGCTGCTGCTCGGTCTTGCCGACCCAGGCGATTTCCGGCGAGGTGTAGATGACCCACGGCACGGTGTCGAAGTTGACGTGGCCATGCTGGCCGGCGATGCGCTCGGCAACCGCCACGCCTTCTTCTTCGGCCTTGTGCGCCAGCATCGGGCCGCGCACCACGTCGCCCACTGCCCAGACGTTCGGCAGGTTGGTCTTGCAGTCGCCGTCGACGGCCACGAAGCCGCGTTCGTCCAGCTTCAGGCCCACGGCGTCGGCGTTCAGGCCGCCGGTGTAGGGCACGCGGCCGATCGAGACGATCAGCTTGTCCACGACCAGTTTCTGCTCGGCGCCCTTGGCGTCGACGTAAGGCACGGTCACCGACTTGGCGGTCGCCTTGATCTCACCGATCTTGACGCCCATCTGGATGTTCAGGCCTTGCTTGGTGAAAGCCTTGAGGGCTTCCTTGGCCACTTGGCCATCAGCGGCGGCCAGGAATTCCGGCATCGCTTCCAGGATCGTGACTTCGGAACCCAGGCGGCGCCACACGCTGCCCATTTCCAGGCCGATCACGCCGGCGCCGATGACGCCCAGCGTCTTGGGCACGGCGCCGATGTTCAGGGCGCCGTCGTTGGACAGCACGACCTTTTCGTCGAACGGCAGGCCGGGCAGTTCACGCGCCGACGAGCCGGTGGCGACCACGACGTGCTTGGCAACCAGGTCTTCCTCGGCGGTGCCGGTGACCTTGATGGCCCAGCCGCCTTCCACTTGGCCGCTGAACGCGCCCTTGCCGTGGAAGAACGTGACCTTGTTCTTCTTGAACAGGTACAGGATGCCGTCGTTGTTCTGCTTGACCACCGTGTTCTTGCGGCCGATCAGCGTGTCGAGCTTCAGGCTGACGCCCTTGACTTCGATGCCGTGCTCGGCGAAGTGGTGGTTGGCTTGTTCAAAGTGTTCGGACGATTGCAGCAGCGCCTTGGACGGGATGCAGCCGACGTTGGTGCAGGTGCCGCCGGGAGCCGGGCCGCCTTGGCCATTCTGCCAGGCGTCGATGCAGGCGACCGACATGCCGAGTTGCGCGGCGCGGATGGCGGCGATGTAGCCGCCGGGGCCTGCGCCGATCACGACGACGTCAAATTGTTTGGACATAGTGTTCTCGCGAATGAGGGATGAAGAAGCGCACTTCCTGCCCAGCGCAGTCTGGCTGCGGGCCGGCGGG
>DMTA01000305.1 GCA_003454835.1 Achromobacter sp.
GCCGTGAATCGGGCGCACGCGGCGAACGAGCGCAGCGCCAATGAGCCGCGCAGCTCGCGCGCGGGACACGGCATGAACTGCGGGTGCTGCGGCAGTGCGCGCTCGCGGGGCAGAACGCGCACGTCGGGAGACGGCGCAAAGTCATTCGCGGGCGCAAGGCCCTGGATGATCAGTCACTAGCTGAATCGCCGCCGGCCGGGCCGTGTATGCACACGCCCGGCTGGCGGTGTGGCACTTCACCGAGAGCAAGCCTGAAGCTATTCCTGCCCCGCCGGTTCCAGCGGCGCCACGGCGGCGCCCTGGATCTTGTGGCGCGCCAGCGCTTCGGCGACGAAGCCGGATTTCTTCATGGCCTCGACATAGGCGGCCAGGTAGGCGCTGGCCTTGCCGCCGCGGCTTTTGGGCACGCCCATCGCCTGGCGGATCAGCATGAAGTGACCGTCCAGCAGGCGCAGCCCGCCCAGACGTTGCGCGTCGGCTTCAAGCTGTTGCTTGACGCCGGCGGCGACCTCCATGTTTTCCTGAATGAAGGTGTCGACGACGGCGGGCGAGGTGGGGGCGCGGAATATCTCGGCCTGCTTGAGTTCGCGTGTCAGGTACAGATCATAGGCGCTGCCCTTGCCGACCACGACGCGCTGACCGGGGCGGTCGACCTCGTCCATGCTGGCGATGGGGGAGTCCTGACGCACCAGATAGGCGCCCTCGATGACGACGTAGGGCGCGGTGAAGGCGATCTGCTCGCCACGCAACGGGTCGATCGCGAAAAAGCCCACGTCGGCCTGTTCGGCGGCAACGGCGTTGACGGATTCACCGGCGGATTTGAAGACCACGAGTTCCAGCTTCACGTCGAGCCGGCGCGCGAGTTCAGTGGCCAGATCCACCGACACGCCGCCGGGCTGGCCGGTCGCGGGATCGGTGTTGGCGAGGATGGGATTGCCCAGATTGATGGACGCGCGCAGCACGCCCGTGGGGGCGAAGGCAGACAGCATTTCGTGATCGGTCTTCATGGCTTCCTTGCTGGAATGGGGCGCGCCGCCGGGCGCGATCAATGCCAGAGGATAGCCCTAAAGCTGGCGGCGGCGCGATGGCTTATTGCACGCGGCGCAGCACGTAATGCGCCGCGAGCGGACCGGTGGGACGCGTGCCGTCGCGGTAGAGCATCGTCACCTGGTTCTCGCCGACGAAGTAACGCTGGCTATCGCCCGCGGCATCCAACCGGATCGTGCTGCCGTCGGACTCCCAACTAAAGGTGCCCGTCACGATCTCGGGCTGCGGCTGGCGGTCCAGGTACTGCGTCAGCTTTTCGTAGCGGCCGTCCTTCATCAGCGTCAGCCGGGCGCGGATGCCAGGGCAGTCGGCGCAGGGCAGGGTGCCTTCGTAGCTGCCGGGCCAGTCCAGGGAGTCGCGTGAAGTGTGGTGATCCACCGGCACGGATCGGGCGGTGATGGGCTTTGACGGGGCGCAGCCGGCGAGCAGCGCAAGACTCAGGGTGCAGGTCAGGGTGGTTTTCATCATGGCGAGCTCCTGTGTGACGGAATGGCCTATAGGCTGATCGCGGATGGCCAGACGCGTCTTCACGATACGGACAGTAACGGACCCATGCTGAAACGGGATGTAAGGCCGATGCGTGTCAAAAACGTCCAACTGGCGGGACGTGGCGTGCGCTAAGCTCGGCCTTCTTTGCGCGTGAGGCGGCATTGGTCGGCCGGCGTCACGACTGCACAACCAGGCGACTGCACAGCCATGCAACAGGATCCAAAAGCATGAAAGGCGAACACCGTTACAGCGTCACCGTCGAATGGACCGGCAACACTGGCGCAGGCACGGCCGGCTACTCGGCCTATTCCCGCGATCACGTCATTCAGGCTGCGGGCAAGCCCGACGTGCCCGGATCGTCGGACCCCGCGTTCCGCGGCGACGCTTCCCGCTGGAATCCCGAAGACATGCTGGTGGCCTCGCTGTCCGCCTGTCACAAGCTTTGGTATCTGCACCTGTGCGCGGTCGAAGGGATAACCGTGCAGGCCTATCGGGACGAGGCCGAAGGCGTCATGCAGGAAGACCCTGAACGCGGCGGCGCTTTTGCATCGGTGACGCTGCGGCCTCAGGTCACCATCGGCGCAGGCGACGACGCCGCACTGGCGGAACGGCTGCACGATCGTGCGCACCATTTCTGCTTCATTGCCAATTCAGTGAATTTTCCGGTACGGTGCGAGCCGCGCATTGTGATTCAGCCTTCCACCTGACCCCATCCCATGACCTCCGCCCTGATCGTGATCGACGTGCAACGCGCGTTGTTCGAAACCTCGCCGCCGCCGTTCGAGGCGGCGCACGTGCTGGCCCGCATCAATGCATTGGCCAAGCGCGCCCGTGCGGCGGGTGCACCGGTTGTATATGTGCAGCACGAAAGTCCCGGTTCCGATCTGGCGCATGGCGGGCCGGGCTGGGACCTGGACATGCGCCTTGCAACAGATCCGACCGACCTCCGCGTCCGCAAGACGACGCCAGACTCGTTTCTGCGCACGGAATTGGCGCAGGTGCTGGCGGATCGCGGCGTCACGCACCTGGTCGTTTGCGGCTACGCCACCGAGTTCTGCGTGGATACCTCCGTGCGGCGCGCGGCGGGTCTCGGGTTGGCGGTCACGCTGGCTGCCGATGCGCACACCACGCACGACAAGCCGCACGCGGACGGCGGGCAGATCCGGGCACATCACAACGCCACGTTGCCGGCCATTTCCAGCTTCGGCGTAAAGATCGCGGCTGTGCCGGCCGCAGACCTCTTTGCGGGCGGCGCGTCGCGATGAATGTGATGGATCCCGAACTGCTGGCGCTGCTGGTCACGCGCGACATGCCGTTCGGCAAATACAAGGGCAGGTTGATTGCCGACCTGCCTGGGCCGTATCTGGCGTGGTTCGCGCGCAAAGGCTTTCCGCCGGGAGAGTTGGGCCGACTGCTGGCGTTGATGCACGAACTCGATCACAACGGGTTGTCGTCGCTGCTTGATCCGTTGCGCAAGGGCCGGGAAGCGACCCGGGGCGCGCCCCGGCGCGCGTCCTGAGTCGCGCCTTGGAAACCGCAGGAAACAACTGGTGGGGATGATGTAGCGTCTTGGCACGACGCCGGCCATCCACCGGGGATACGATTAGGCGGTGCGCCCGGCCCTCGGCCCGGGCGCTGACTCATCGAACAGAGGTCGCCATGAACAAAAAACACGTATCCGCTTTCCTGTTTGCCGCCTTGTGCGCGACGGGCGCTGCCCAGGCCCAGAACGTTGCGCCCGGCGCCACGCAGGAAATGCAGTTTCCCTCGGCTCAGGGCAGCCTGTCGCCACCGTCGACGCTGCGCATGACGGTGACGCCCGAAGCCCCGCCGCCGCCCCCGATCCGCGACACGCCCCAAAGCCAGGCGGAGTTCCAGCGCTGCCGTACGGTGTCGGACCGTGCAGCCACGTCCAACGCGCAGATGCAGGCCGGCGTCGAGCAATGTCTGCGCGAACTGGAACAGCGGCGCCAGCAGCAATAGGTCCCCCGGGGATTCCAGTGCCGGAGCCAGAGCGGGTACACTTGTCCGCCGTTTTGCTCTAAGCGCCTGAATTCCCATGATTTCCACCGCCTGCGGCGTCGACTTCGGCACCTCCAATTCCACCGTCGGCTGGAGCCGTCCAGACCAACATGCGCTCCTGGCGCTGGAGGACGGCAAGACCACCTTGCCGTCGGCCATCTTCTTCCACGACGAGGACGCCGAGGTCAGTTATGGCCGCGCGGCCATCTCCGACTACCTGGCGGGCTACGACGGGCGCCTGATGCGCTCAATGAAGAGCCTGTTGGGTAGCTCGCTCATCGACGGCTCGACGGAAGTGCAGGGCCGTTCCATTCCCTTCCGTGTGCTGTTGACGCGCTTCATCGCCGAATTGAAGGCGCGCGCCGAGACCGCCGCCGGGCGCGGCTTTACCCGCGCCGTCCTTGGCCGTCCGGTGTTTTTCGTGGACGACCATCCCGCGTCTGACCAGACGGCGCAGGACACGCTGGAAGAGATCGCGCGCAGCGTCGGGTTTACCGACATCGAGTTCCAATTCGAGCCGATGGCCGCCGCTTTCCACTACGAGTCGCAGATCAGCCGCGAGGAACTGGTGCTGGTGATCGACATCGGCGGGGGTACGTCAGACTTTTCGCTGATCCGGCTGGGGCCGGACCGCGCGGCCAAACCGGACCGCCGCGAAGACATCCTGGCTTACGGCGGCGTGCACATCGGCGGGGTGGATTTTGACAAGCAGTTGAGCCTGGCGCACGTGATGCCGCTATTGGGCTTGGGCAGCCAGTTGCGCAGCGGCAAGGACGTGCCGTCGACGCAATACGGCAACCTTGCCTGCTGGCACACGATCAATCAGGCCTACACCCGCAAGGCGGCCGAGCATTTTGCCTATATCCGCGCCGAGGCCGGCGACCGCCAGAAGATCGACCTGCTGCTGAACCTGGTGAAGGAGCGCGCGGGCCACTGGGTGGCGGTGCAGGTGGAAGAAGCCAAAATCGCGCTATCCGATGCGCCCGCCGCGCGCATCGACCTGTCGCGTATCGCACCGGACCTGGGCGTCGACGTGACGCGCCCGTCTTTCGACGCGTCCGTGGGACGCTTGATCGACAAGGTCGAGACCACCGTGGGCCAGTTGCTGCGCGATGCGGGCGTGTCGACGGCGGATGTGGACACCGTGTTCTTCACGGGCGGATCCAGCCGCGTGCCGCGCCTGCGCGAAAGCGTGTCCCGGCTGGTGCCGGGGGCGCGCAGCGTGGAAGGCGATCTGTTCGGCAGCATCGGCGCGGGTCTGGCGCTGGACGCCGCACGCAAGTTCGGCTGACCGGCCGCCGGCGGGGCGGTGGTAAGCTGCCAGGCGTGCCGACAACGGCCCGCCGCCGCCCTTCCCAGTCCCTGATCCAGACGTCCTCATGACCCGATCCGCCGATACCCATCTCGTCGAAACGCTGCTCGAAAGCGAGGCGCCCTACGACGGCAGCTTTCTGAAAATCCGCCGCGATACCGTCAGCCTGCCCAACGGCCATACCGGCATCCGTGAATACGTGGTGCACCCGGGGGCGGTGGTGGTGATTCCGCTGCTCGAGGACGGCCGAGTGCTGCTCGAGCGCCAGTTCCGGTATCCCATCGGCCGCGTGATGACGGAGTTTCCGGCGGGCAAGCTGGATCCGGGCGAGGACCCGCTGGTGTGCGCCAAGCGTGAATTGCTGGAGGAAACGGGGTATACGGCCAGCCAATGGGCCCATGCGGGCGCCTTGCACCTGGCCATCGCCTATTCCACCGAGATAATTCATATCTTCTTTGCGCGCGGCCTGCGGGCAGGCGAACGCCAGCTCGACCAGGACGAATTCCTGGACGTCATCAGCAAACGCCCCGAAGAGCTGCTCGCGGCTTGCAGCCAGGGCGAGGTCACCGACGCCAAGACGCTGACCTGCGTGCTGTGGATGCAGAACGTGCTGTCCGGCGCCTGGAAGCTGGACTGGCAGGACAACGTCGCCTGAGCGGCGTCCGGCAGTCTGACACCGATGTGCTCGCACCCGGTTCTTGTCCAGCCCTCGGGCTTGCGGTTTGACGCGCCGGCCGGCACGTCCGTGCTGCTGGCGGCGCAGGCGGCGGGCATCAAGCTGCCCAGTTCGTGCCGCAATGGCACCTGCCGCGCCTGCATGTGCCTGATGCTGGAGGGATCGGTCGTGTACGGCATCGAATGGCCTGGCCTGTCGCGCGACGAAAAAGAAGAGGGCTGGATCCTGCCGTGCGTGGCCCAGGCGACGTCGGCGCTGGAAATCCAGGCGCCCGGCGCCGCGTTGATCGAGGCCGCGCCGCCGGCCGTCCGCCCGCTTACCGGCG
>DMTA01000557.1 GCA_003454835.1 Achromobacter sp.
CAGCGCCGGACAGGCGGCTGCCCAGACGCGTCGCGGCGCTCCCGGCCGCAACAGCCAGGCAAGCCAATGCCGCCACGGTCAGCCCCGTGCCCAAACCCATCGCCAGCGCCGATGCGACGCCGGCAAGAAAGAAATTCTGCGACAGCGCGAAAACCAGCACGATCAACGCGCCGCTGCACGGCCGCAGACCCACAGCAAAAATCGCCGACCACGCGCGGCGCCAGTTCATGGGACCGGCGACCTGTTCCGGCGCGGGTACGTGCGCGTGTCCGCAACCGCAGTCGTGATCGTGATCGTGATCGTGGTTGTGCTGGTGGACGTGGTGATGATCGAGATTGTGTTCGTGATGATGCCCGGGCGAATTGGCGTGCGACTGCGCGTGCGAAACACTGTGCGCTTGCACCTGAACGTGTGCGTGATCCGGCGCGTGCGCGTCGTCGTCATGTGCGTAATTACCGACATGCCCATGGCGCCGCGTATCCCCGCGCGCCCCGGTCCGCCGCAGCAACGGCCGCACCGCCTTGACCCACACCAGCCACAATCCCAACACCGTCACCAGCGCATACGACGCCAGCTCCAGCCAGCGCGTCGCCTCGTTCATCGTCGCCGCCGTCGCGTTGAACACCAGCGCCAGCACCGCCACCATCACGATCGCCACCAGCGCCTGGATCAGCGAGGACGCCAACGCCAGCAGCGCGCCATTGCGCGCGGTCTGGCGGTTCGCCACGACGTACGACGAGATCACCGCCTTGCCGTGGCCCGGTCCCAGCGCATGAAAGACGCCATAAGCAAACGACAGACCGATCAAGGCCCACGCCGCGCCGCCTTCCGCCTGCCAGGCACGCACCGCGCCCGTCAGCTGCCGGTAGAAATGCGATTGCCAGACGGATACGCTGCCAAAAAAGCTGGACAGCCAGCCCGGACCGCCAAGGCCGCTCCCGCTTTCCGGCACGCCAAAGGGATGTGCGCCCTGCGCCGCGGCCACCGACAGCCCGCCAAGCATCAGCAGGACGGCGGCCAGCGCGCGCGCCCACCCGCCTACGGGCATCGCACCTCGATACGATGCGTGAGTCCCTTCGTGATGGCGAACAGTTCGTCCGGCAAGGCGTCCGGGTCGGCCGGGATCGCGGCCAGTTGCTGCATGGTTTTCCAATCCAGTTCCTTGGGCTTGCGGTAATCCGCCTTGCAGGCCGCGCCTTGCGGTCCGCCGAGCGACACCGCGCCCTTCTCTTCAAATGCGTAGGCCACGAAATAGGTGGGGTCGTAGATGTCCACTTGCGCGCCGCCCGCGCCCGGGGCGACGGGTTTGGCCAGCGGCAACGTGAAGGACAGCGTCAGCCGGGTGGTCTTGGGGTTCCAGTCCACGCGGGCATCGCGCGGCGCGCCAAATACCGCGCTCTTGCCATCGACCGTAACCCGCGTGAAGTAATGCGAGATCGGCTCGCCCAGCGCCTTCATCCAATCGTGGGCCATGCCTTTGAGCGTGTCGGCGGGCAGGGATCCGTCCTTGCCCTTTTTCAGGCCCTGCGTCGCGTACGCGCCGAACATCTCGTCGAACCGCCACACCTGCCGCACGGCGGTGATGCGCTGCTCGGCATCGACGTCGATCTGCGCGCGCGCATCGATCCACATATGCGGGTGCGCGCTGGCGGCGCCCGCCGCCAGCAGCGCCGCCACGGCGCTCAGGGTTGCAAGGCCGCGGCAAGCTGGCGTGCGTTCCATTCAAACATTTCCAGGTAGGTGGCGCCCGGCTGTCCAGGCTTGGACAGGGCATCGGAGTAGAGCGTACCACCCACCTTTGCGCCGGTCTCGCGCGCGATCTGCTGGACCAGTTTCGGACTGCTGATGTTCTCGACGAACACCGCCGGCACCTTGTCGCGCCGTACCTGTTCGATGATCGCGGCCACCTCGCGCGCGGACGGTTCGGCGTCCGTCGACACGCCCATCGCGGGGATGAACGTCACGCCGTAGGCATCGCCGAAATAGCCGAACGCATCGTGCGAGGTGACGACCTTGCGTCGGTCAGCGCCGATCGCGGCAAAGGTCTTGCGCAGGCTGGCGTCCAGCGTCTGCAGCTTGGCGATGTAGGCGTCGGCACGCTGGCGGTAGGCCTGCGCATGGGCGGGATCCGCGGCGGCCAGGCCGTCGGCCACGTTGCGCGCATAGATCACGCCGTTCGCCAGGCTCTGCCAGGCATGCGGGTCGGCGTCGCCATGGTGATGGTGATGACCGGACTTGTGGTCGTGGTCATCATGACCGTGCTTGTGGTCGTCCTTGTGGTCGTCCATGTGATCGTGCGTGTGATCATGCTCGTCCTTGTGATCGTGGTCATGCCCGTCGCCATGTCCCGCGAACTTGCGCGGCGTCACGCCCTTGGACGCCGTCACCGTTTGTCCGGCGAACCCGGACGCCTTCGTCAGCTTGGGCAGCCAGGTCTCGAAATCCAGGCCGTTCACAACCAGCACGCGCGCATCCGCGAGCTTTTTCGCGTCGCCCGGCGTGGGCTCGTAGCTGTGCGCGTCGCCGTCAGGCCCGACCAGCGTCGTCACGCTGACGTCGGCCCCGCCCACTTCCCGCACGATGTCGCCCAGGATGGAAAAGCTGGCCACCACCTTCAGCGGCTCGGCCGCCTGCGCGGTTCCCAAAACGGCCGACAGGCAGACGCCCGCCATGGCCAGCAGTGCGCGGCGGCGCGCCGGCAGAATCGAACGCATGGTCAATCTCCTTATGAAGTCTCAGGCAGGGCGCACGCGGCGCGTTGCCCGCAGCAGCCCGCCTTGCGGACCGCCCACGATGGAAAACAGATAGCAGGCGCCGGCCGCCAGGATGATCGCGGGCGAGGCCGGCACGTCGAAGTGATAAGAGACCAGCAATCCGGCCACCGACGATGCCACGCCGATCGCTGCCGACAGCGGAATCTGGCGGGCCGCGCTGCGCACCCAGAACCGCGCCGCGGCGGCCGGCAGCATCATGATGCCCACCACCATCAGCGTGCCCAGCACCTGAAATCCCGCCACCAGGTTCACCACCACCAGCACCAGAAAGCCCATGTGCACCACGCCGCCCATCCCGCCGCTGGCGCGCAGGAATCCCGGGTCCAGGCATTCGGCGACCAGCAGCCGGTAGATGGCCGCCAGCACAAGCAGGGTCACACTGGCCGTGGCGGTCACCAGCAGCAACGCCGCGTCGTCCAGTCCCAGCACCGTACCGAACAGCACATGCAGCAGGTCCATGTTGGAGCCGCGCAGCGACACCAGCAGTACGCCCAGGCCCAGCGAAATCAGGTAGAAGGCCGCAAAGCTCGCGTCTTCACGCAGCGGCGTCAGTCGCGCCACCAGCCCAGCCAGCAATGCCACGGCCAGACCGGTGGCGATGCCGCCCAGCATCATCGCGCCCAGCGACAGGCCCGCCATCAGAAAGCCCGCCGCCACGCCCGGCAGAATGGCGTGCGACATCGCATCGCCCATCAGGCTCATGCGCCGCAGCACCAGAAAAACACCCAAGGGCGCCGCGCCCAGCGACAGCGCGCAGGCCCCGGCCAGCGCGCGCCGCATGAAGCCGTAGTCGAGGAACGGCGACACCACCCACTCCACCAGTGTCATGCCCAAGCCCCCGCGTGACGTTGGCGCGCCGCCTTCAGATGCGCCTCGCTCAACGTCGTGGCCGTGTCGCCCCAGGCCACGACCGAGCCGGACAGCAGCAGGCTTTGCGGAAAATGGTCGCGCACCAGATCCAGGTCGTGCAGCACCGCAATCACGGTGCGGCCTTGCCCATGCAGCCCGCACAACAACGCCATCAGCTCCTCGGCCGTGTGGCTGTCCACGGCGGCGAAGGGTTCGTCCAGCAGCAGCACCGGCGCGTCCTGCACCAGCATCCGCGCAAACAGGGCGCGCTGCATCTGTCCGCCCGACAACGTATCCACGCCGCGGCCGGCGCAATCGGCCAGACCGACGGTTTCCAAGGCATGCATGCAGCGGTCCAGCTCGTCGTTGCCGAACGCGCGCCATGCCCCGACCCGGCGCCATGCGCCCATCGCCGCCAGGTCCAGCACCGTCGTCGGAAACGACCGGTCCAGTTCGGCCGCCTGGGGCAGCCAGGCCAGCGCCGAACGTCCGGCGCCCAGGATGCGCACGCTGCCGGT
>DMTA01000546.1 GCA_003454835.1 Achromobacter sp.
ACGCGGTAGTGCGCGGCCAGGGCGATCTCCAGGCCGCCGCCCAGCGTGGCGCCATGCAGCGCCGCGACGACCGGCTTGGCGCTGGCTTCGATCTGGTTGCACAGGTCGGGTAGCAGGGGCGGTTGCGGCGGCTTGCCGAACTCGCGGATGTCCGCGCCCGCGATGAAATTCTTGCCCGCGCCCAACAGCAGGATCGCGCGGACCCGCGAATCCGTCTGCGCCTGCGCGATGGCGTCGGACAGGTCGCGGCGCACGGCGGCGCTCAGTGCGTTCACGGGGGGATGATCGATGACGACGACCAGGATATCCTCGTAGCGGCGCGTCTGTGCCGCGCCGGTGCTTGCGCTGTCTGTCATGGACAGTGTCTCCAATGATGCTCTCTGCTCGCGTGCCGCGCCGTCATGCCGGGGCGCGGACGGCTGCGCGAACGAAGCCTTGGCGGGCCAGGGGTGGCCCGTCTCTTATGGCTTTATTCTTTCGCAGCAAAGATGTCTTGACAATGACATCGATAATTGACACTCCGGACAAGAAAATTTGACAATGCACGGCAAGGAGCGCCGCCATGGACACCAAATCCCTCACCCTGCTTGTCGAAATCCTGGACGCGGGCAACCTCAGCGAGGCCGCGCGCCGCCTGAAAATGACGCGCGCCAACGTCAGCTATCACCTGAACCAGCTCGAGCGTTCGGTCGGCATGCAGCTCGTGCGGCGCACGACGCGGCGCGTGGAACCGACCGAGATCGGCCTGAAGCTGTATAAACACGGGCGCAGCATCCAGGACGAGCTGGCGGCCGCGCGCGAATCGGTCGAGACACTGGGCAAGACGCCGCAGGGCAAGGTGCGCCTCAGCGTGCCCAGCGGTTACGGGCAATTCGTGATGACGCCGTGGCTGCTGGAGTTCAAGAAAACCTATCCCGACATCGTGCTGGACGTACTGTTTGAAAACAGCGTCGAGGACCTGCTGCGGGACGAAGTCGACATCGCCGTGCGCATCATGTCCGAACCGCCGCAGCATCTGGTCGCGCGCGAGCTCGGCCAGGTCCGCTACGTGGCCTGCGCGTCGCGCGACTATGCGGAAAGCCGCGGGCTTCCCCAGCGGCCCGAAGAACTGGCCGGAACGCCCGTCATCAGCGCCGCCGTCATCGGCCGGCCGCTCCGTCTGTCGGCGTACTACGGCGGCCAGCCCCGCCAGCATGTCGTGCTGGAGCCCACCGTCATTTCCCGCAACTATGCGTTCCTGCGCGATGCCATCCGGGCGGGACTCGGCGTCGGCGTCGTGCCGGACTACGTGGTGCACGAGGACATCGCGCGCGGCGAGCTTGTCCCCGCGCTGAGCGATTGGCGTCTGAGCATTTTTGGGCGGGGCATGTATATGCTGTACATGCCCAATCGTCACCATCCGCGGGCGCTCTCGATGATCATTGAATTCATCCTGGAGCGGGCGCAGCGGCAGCACGATGGCGAGCCGGGCCTGCTGGCAATCGGCAGCGGCTGAACCCCCCGGGCACGGAAATTGCTGAGGGCCTTCGCAAAACGGATGTGAGGGGAAAGATGGACAGCGCGACGCCAGTGGACACTTCGCCGCAGAGGGAAGGCCCGGAACCAGTAACGGCCCACGCTGCCGATAAAAAGATCGAGCGGGCGGGGGAAAAGATCGAGCCGGCGGGGGAAAAGACCGAGCCTGCCGAAGAAAAGACCGAGCCTGCCGAAGAAAAGGTCACGGCGCAGGACGCCGGCCTCATCAAGCCGCCGTCGCCCACGCCGCTCGTGCGTGTCAGCGGCTTCTGTCTGGTGACGCTGACCGTCCTGGCCGTGCTGTTCGGCCTGAAGGCGGGTCAGGAATTCATCGTTCCGGTGGTCATGGCGATCGTGGTCGCCTACACCTTGGATCCGGTCGTCGCTCTGTTTGAGCGGTACCGCGTGCCGCGGTGGCTGGGCACCGTCCTCGTTATGTCGGCTATCGCCATCGGGATCGTGGGCGTCATCTACGTCACGCAGGATCAGGTCGCCGACATCATCAACGCGCTCCCCGAAATATCAAGCAAGCTGTCCCGCACGCTGGGTGGCCTCTTGAGCGGCGACGGCTCGCTGATGGAAAAATTGCGCAACGCAGCGAGCATCCTGCAGGAGTCCGGTACGCCGAAGCCCAGCGGGCGCGTCGTGGTCGCCAAGTCGGACGGGGGGCTGAGCGACATCCTGCTGTGGGGCTCCAAGGGGCTGGCCACCTTCGTCGGTCAGGCCACCATGTGCGTGTTCCTCGTCTTCTTCCTGCTGCTGTCGGGCAATGCGTTCAAGCGCAAATTCGTGAAGATGGCGGGCAAGACGCTGTCGCAGAAGAAGATCAGCGTGCACATGCTGGACCAGATCAACAACTCGATCCACATGTACATGGCGATGATGCTGGTGACCAATGTGGTGCTGGGGCTGCTGTCGTGGGCCGCCTTCCGGATGTTGGGGCTGGAAAACGCCGCAACCTGGGCCGTGGTGGCGGGCGCGCTGCACATCATCCCGTACTTCGGCCCGCTGATGACCGCGGTCGGCACCGCCATCGCGGGGCTGATCCAGTTCGGCGAACTGGGTCCTGCGCTGGCGGTCTCGATGAGTTCCGTCGCGATCGCACTGCTGATGGGCGTGGTCGTCACCACCTGGATGTCCGGCCGCATCGCGCGGATGAACGCCGTGGCCGTGTTCATCCTGCTGCTGCTCTTTACGTGGCTGTGGGGAATTTGGGGAACGCTGCTGTCCGTGCCGATTGCGTTCATCGCAAAGGTGGTGGCCGATCATATCGAGGGACTGGAGGCGTTGTCGGAGTTCCTGAGCGAATAGGGCGGGTGACGGCCCGGCTGCAATGGCCGGGCTGCTTTCGATTGGTATGCTCGGGGCTTGCATCACCGGATCCTTCATGACCGACACCTCCCAATCCCGACGAATCGCCGGCGCGCCCCCCGCGCTGGATGCCGACGCGCGACGCACGCAACTGCGCCGCATGAAGATCGGGGCGCTGGCGCTTCTGGTCGCCATGGTCAGCGGCTTCATCACCAGTCACGTGATGGGCGGGCAGGGCGCTTGGGGGTGGGTGCGGGCGTTCTGCGAGGCGGCCACAGTCGGCGCGCTGGCAGACTGGTTCGCCGTCGTCGCATTGTTCCGGCGCCCGATGGGCTTGCCCATTCCGCACACCGCCATCATTCCCAGCAACAAGGACCGCATCGGCGATAGCCTGGCGATCTTCGTGCGTGACCACTTCCTGGATCCCGACACCCTCATCGAAAAGCTGCGCGTCTTCGATCCCGCCGCGCGAGTCAGTCGCTGGCTGGCCCGGCCCGCGCACGCCCATGCTTTGAGCGACGGGGCGCGCCGCGTGGCGCTGCAGACGCTGGACCTGCTGGACGATCGGGCCGTGCGCGGCGTCATCCAGGAGTTCGTCGTCAGCAATCTGCGCCGCTGGGACGCGGCCGCCACCGCCGGCGAGGTGCTGGGCCTCTTGACGCGCGACGGGCGGCACCAGGAATTGCTGGACGCCGCGATGGAGCGCCTGGGCGGCTATCTGGCCGAGGAAGACGTCAAGGAACGCGCCTCGACCCTGCTCGTAAAGTTTGCCCGCAAGGAATGGCCGCGCATCATCGCCGCGGTCGACGTGGTCAAGTCGGTCGACAACATTGCCGACAACCTGGCCGACCGCCTGGCGCGCGCCCTGGTCGAAGAGCTGCGCGACGTGCTGTCCGAACCCGATCACCCCGTGCGCCGCGACTACGAGGCGTGGGTGATGAACTACATCGAACGCATGAAGACCGATCCCGCGCTGGCCAGCCAGGTCGAAGCTTTGAAGCAGCGCGCCATCGACCATCCCAAGGTCCAGGAATACGTTCAGGGTCTGTGGGACGACATCCATGCGGCGCTGCGGCGTGACCTGGCGGACGAACATTCCGCGCTGGCTGCGCATTTGGAAAGCGCGCTGCTGGCGCTGGCCCGCAAGCTGGGCGAAGACCCCGGCCTGCGCCAAGCCATCAACAACCACATTCTGGGCGGCGCACGGCGCCTGACCGGACGGCTGCGTGTTGGCGTCACCGAGCATATCTCGCGCACCGTCAAGAACTGGGACGAGCGTCATCTGGTCGACGAACTGGAATTGAGCGTGGGGCGCGATCTGCAGTACATCCGCTTCAACGGCACGCTGGTGGGCGGCCTGATCGGCGTGCTGCTGCACGCGGTCGTTCTGATGCTGAACGGCTAGGCATGGTCTTCGGCCGAGCCCACACCGTGTCACAACCTTGTATCAGGAACGAAGTTTTCTGGCGGACCGCACGGCCCCGGTGCTATCTTCATCTGCGCCGCCGGCTGCGCGAGGCGCGCCTTGCACCGATGGCCGCCCGCAGCTTGCGGGCATCTTTCCAGGAGGCAATTCATGAAGAAATTCTCGATGCTTGTCACGGCGCTGGCATTGGCTGGCGCGTCCAGCGCGGCGCTGGCCGAAGACGTCTCGATGTCGTTCCTGACGCCTGAAGGCGTCGGCAAGAGCGCCGGCACGATCACCTTGAAAGACACCAAGGAAGGGCTGCAATTCACGCCCCACCTCAAAGGCCTGCCGCCCGGTGAGCGCGGCTTTCATGTGCATGAGAAAGGCTCGTGCGAGCCCGGCCCGGTAAGCGGCAAGGCCGCGCCGGGCGGCGGCGCGGGCGGTCATCTGGATCCCAAGGGCACCAAAGCGCACAAGGGACCGATGGCTACGGACGGGCATCAAGGTGACCTGCCGTTCCTCACCGTTGCGGCCGACGGCAGCGCAACCAAGACCGTGCTTGCACCGCACCTGAAACTGGCTGACGTGAAAGGCCGGGCGCTGATGATTCACGCCGGCGGCGACAACTACAGCGACAAGCCTGAGCCGCTGGGCGGCGGAGGCGGACGTATCGTTTGCGGCGTGGTGAAGTAGCGTGGATGCGCCGGCCTGGCCGGCGCAGTCGTTCTGGGGCGTTGGGAGTGAGGCGATTTCCGTTTGCTTCAAGCCGTGCCGTTGCGGCCGTACTGCCGGTAGCCGTCGCGCTGCGCCAACCGGTCGTAGTACGCCGCGACGGCGGGCAGCGCCGGCTTGTCGAATGGCGTCTCGAACCAGCGGTTCACGGACAGCCCCACCGGAATGTCGGCGAGCGTGAAGGCGTCGCCGGCCACATAGGCGCCGGTGGCGGCCAGCCGCTGGTCCAGAATTTCCATGAACCGCGCCCAATCGCGGCACGACGCCTCGATCGCGGCTTCGTCCCGGTGCGCGGGCGACTGCCGCGCCAACGCCATGAAGGCGTAGCTCCACGACCGGTTCAGGTCCGTCGCCTGCCAATCCATCCACTGATCCACCCGCGCCCGCAGCTTCGGTTCAGCCGGATACAGATGTTGCCCCTGATACTGGCCCGCCAGATAGCGGATGATGGTGTTGGACTCCCACAGCACAAAGTCGCCATCCTGGATCACGGGCACCATTGCATTGGGATTGCGCGCCAGGAACTCCGGTTCGGATGTGGGCCGGAAACCGCTGCCCCAGTCCTCGCGATCAAAAGGCAGGTTCAGCTCGGCGCACGTCCACAGCACTTTGCGCACGTTGATGGACGAGGCTTTACCCAATATTTTCAGCATGTTGGCTACCGCGGTGAGGGCGTCGTTCGGGATCGAAGGTTGCCGCAGTCTAGCGGGCTTGAGGGTGCGCTGCCAGATACAGATTCGGGTGTCTTTGAACGGAACAGAAGCCAGGAAGACAACAGTTGATAGCCAAGACCCGCTTGCCGCTTTCCACGCGTTCTTATATTGCCGATACCGCGGCGCTGATCCTGTTCTTTACGACGACAGGCATCATCAACGAGCGCTGGATAGCAGGGATGACGTGGGAACAGGTGCTTCATGCGCGGTTGATCGGTGGCGCGCTGATGATTCCGGTGGGAAGACCTTATGGCCTATGGCGCGATTGGGTGATGCGGCGCGCGAAGGATACGCGCGTGTCGCGGCTGCTGTGGGATAGCGTGGCGCTGATGAGTTTCCAGGTGCCGATTTACGCCGCGATCATCGCGGTCAGCGGGGCATCAGGCGATGGTCTGGTGCGCGGTGTATTGGGCGCGGCTGTGATGATGCTGGTGCTGGGCCGGCCATATGGCGCCTTTCTGAATGCGATCAGGCGCTTGTCTGGCTTGCCGCCGGGAGGATCGCGGCCGATGTCGCTAAACGAATAAGCCGTTCGCTTTGGTTTTTTGTGAACGCCGCTCGACAAGTGCCCAGACTCGCAGTCTGCCGGGCACTTGCCGAAGCGGCGATATTGACTGTGCGACGCTGGCTTTACATCGTGGGTTGCGGAATCGGCGTCTCCGCTGGCATCGATCCCGACATGCGCGCCGGGCAACCCGAAAGCCCCCACTTCGTCACCATGCCCTTTTCGATCATGAATTTCTCGACGCACACGTGATACGCGGAAATCGGGCCCCAGATCTCTTCATACGAGATGATTCGTGCGCCGCTTTCAAGCGTGTAGCTTTTCTTGGGCGGTCCCCACTTGGAAACCAGTTGCTCTTCCGTGCTGCCGACCCACGCTGCGTTGACGTCGTTATAGGTTTTATTCCGCTTGCCGGTAATCATGCTCATCTGCGCGGAAGTGCAACCCGCGAGCAGCGCAGGCAAAAGCACAAGCAGTGCAATTTTTCTCATTTTGATCGTTACCCCGGAGTTCGACGATTGAGACTGAGGCGCTTGAATGCGGCACGTTTTTGATTGATTGTGTGCGCGCTTGCGACATGCACGGCAGATGCCGGGCGGTGAGGCTGGCCTCGCTTGTAATGATTTTTGAGGCGCCAATGTATCAGATGGGGGTCGGGGAGTTTGGTAACAATTCCGACGTTTTGTATTGTCAGGCGGTTCGGCTGCGTCGATAGCGAACGGGCGACGGAGGGAACTCCGTCGCTTATCCTTTGTTTTCTAGTTCGCCGCGGGCAGCGCCTTCAGCAACGCTTCGTTGAACCGCTTTGGATCCTGCACCTGCGGTGAATGGCCGAGCTCCGGCCACATGACCAGCTTCGCGTTCGGAATGGCCTTGGCCGCCTTCGGCCCCAGTTCGGGATAGTTGCCCAGCTGTTTCGCCACCTCGGGCGCCGCGGCGTCCTTGCCGGGCGCGGTGTTGTCTTTCTCCCCGATCAGCAGCGTCGTGGGCGCCTTGATCTGGCCGAACTCGTGCACGACGGGCTGCGTATAAAGCATGTCGTAGGTCAGCGCCTGGTTCCACGCCACGCGTTCGCGGCCTTCGCCCTGCAGCATGCCGGCTGCCATGAGAACCCACTTGTCGTAATCGTCGCGCCACTGGCCGGCGTAGTAGGTGCCGAGCTGGTACTTCTTCATGCCTTCGAAGTTGGCCTTGAGCTCGCGCTCATACCACTCGTCGATGCTGCGGTAGGGAACGCCTTTCTGCTTCCAGTCTTCGAGGCCGATCGGGTTGACGAGCACCAGGGCATCGGTTTGCGGGCCGTACATCAGCGCGTAGCGCGCAGCGAGCATGCCGCCCATCGAGTGGCCGACGATGCTGGCGCGGTCGATTTTCAAATGGTCGAGCAGGGCGTGCGTGTTGGCGGCCAGTTGGTGAAACGAAAACTGGTAGGCCTGCGGCTTGTCGGATTTGCAGAAGCCGATCTGATCGGGCACGACGACGCGGTATCCGGCCTGGCTCAGGGCGGTGATGCTGGCGTCCCAGGTGGCGCCGCAGAAGTTCTTGCCGTGCATGAGGACGACCGTCTTGCCATTGGGCTTGGCGGCAGCAACGTCCATGTAGGCCATCGAAAGTTTCTGGCCTTGCGCGTCGACAGCGAACCGCTTGACCTCGTGCGGATACTCAAAGCGCTCCAGGTTGGGACCATAGTCCGGCACCTTGGGGGCGTCTGCCGCGATGGCGCTGCCGGCAAGCGCCACGCCCGCGCAGAATGCGCCCAGGCGGAGATGTTGGGAACGTGTCATTCATGTGACTCCTGTTATGACGCCGGCCCGCTGCCGGCGTTGTACAACAGGGACAGCAAAAATGGGGCCTGGGTTCCGCTGGGGCTTGAAGGAAGAGGGCCGGCACCAAGCAGCGTCATGCCGATCTGCGGAATCAGGATGGGCTATTCCTGCTTGGTGGATCGTATGAACTCGAAGGCCATCGTCATTCTCCCTGCGTCGCGGGCGCCGCAGGCGGTGCCGGCAACAGGCCACCAGTGCCCGGCGGATAATGCGACGCTGCATATTGCCGGGCCTTGGCCTGGAAGTAGGCCTCGACCCACTTGAAACGCTCGCCGTCCTTGGCGAGCCCGACGGTGTTTGCGATGGCGGCGAGGCTAATGGTCTGTCCGCCCGCGCCCCAGTTGCCTTCCGTGACTTCCTCGATGATGACCAATGCGCCGCTGCCGTCCCCGCGCGTGGCGCCCAGGCTTTCCATCATGGCTGCGTGCACCGACGCGTGGACCTCGGACTTGTGCTGCTGGCTCATGTAGCCTTCAGGAATGCTGACGCGGGCAAGCAGGCGGCCATGGGTGCGGACAGGCGTGTCGTCGGTCTTACCGCCAACCCACCAGTCTTCGGCAGGCACTTGCGTGAACAGCACGGACGCGAAGGCCAAGCCGCCGGGCGTGCGGGCGCCGCCTTCCATCGTCAACAGTACTTCCGTCAGCCGCTTGCCCATTTCGTTCTTGCTGGCCGGGTCGAGCATTCCCTTTGCGTAATACAACTGAATCACTGGCATGACATTCTCCTCGTCTTATCAGTAACGACGTCGCGAGCGGCGCAGACATTGCCGCGCCGCTGGTATAGCGGGTTGAGACGAGACGGCGCTACTGGATGGTTTCAATAATGAGGAGATCGGCGCCTTCGCCGTCTGTCTGAATCGTGACGGGACGGTCGCCCCAGACGCCTCGGCTATCCCGACGGGCCAACGTGATGTCGTCGACACTGGCTTCTCCGTCCAGCATGAACACATACACGCCGTGACGGTTTGATTTGGGCGTGTATTGCAGATGCATTGCCTGGTCCGACACCAACCTTGAAACGGATACGTCCTGGCTGATCCGCAGTGCGCCATCGGCATTGCCCACCAATTGCGTAAGCTGATTGCGGCGCGTGCTTGCATCGAAATGACTGCGCGTATAGGAAGGCGGCGTCAGCAGGCGATCGGGCAGAACCCAGAGGTACAGCACCTGCATGTCGGTGCTGGCGAGATTCAATTCGGAATGCTTGCCGCCGGAACCCGCAGAGAACGCGTAAAAGTCGTTCGGTCCGAGTTGGTCGATATTGCCGACGGTGTTCACGTGCGTCAGCGTGCCCGCCAGGACGAACGCGCAAATGATGAAGTCATGGTGGCGGTGCATGTTGTAGCCGCTGCCAGTGCCACTGAATACTTCCTCGCCAAAGACGCGGATTCGGCCGAATCCAGGAATGCCGCTTTGGTAGGCGCCGAAGTTAAAGCTCGAATGGCGCGTCACCATGCCTTCGGGGTGGCCGGCGATATAGCTGGATGCTTCGCCCGTCGACAGGAATTTTTCAAAGCCGCGGTCGTGCGCGCGCAGCACAAAGTCATTGTTCATGATGAGTTCTCGGCAGGCGTTCAGACGAGGGCGTGCGCGGCGGCTTCGGCGTTGGCGTACGGGAGTTCGACCATTTCGAACCGGCTCTTGGGGGTGCCGCAGTCAGGGCAGACCCAGTCGTGGGGAATGTCGGCCCATCGGGTTCCGGGAGGAATGCCGTGTTCGGGCAGCCCCAGGGCTTCGTCGTACAGAAAGCCACAGCCAAGGCAGACGTGGCGCTTCAAAGGTTCATCCATCGATGTCTCCATTGGGCCAAATTGCCTCGGCCCCGGGCAAGCGCAGGTAGCGCGTGACGCATTTATATAGCGCGTCACGCGCTACTGCAAGCGATTTGATATAGTGACGGTTCGATTTTTTCCTGGGGAATTCCGATGGAAAGCGTCACCAATTTGAGGGAAATGGTGTTGGCGCAGCTGCGCTCGCGCATCGTGTCGGGCGAAGCCGCACCGGGCACCATTTATTCCGTGCCGGCGGTGGCGACCGAGATGGGCATGTCGACAACCCCGGTGCGCGAGGCGTTGCTGGAGTTGAGCCGAACGGGCCTGGTATCACCGTTGCGCAATCGGGGGTTCCGCGTGGAAGCGGCCACGCCGAAGGATCTTGAGAACCAGTTCGACGTTCGCATCATGCTTGAGGTGGGGGCGCTGGTTGCCATCGCACGGCAAGGATTGACCGATACGAAGCCGCTTGTCTTGCTGGCCGACGACGTCGCTGGCGCGGTGAAGTCGGGCAATGTGACGGACTACATTGAAACGGACAGGCGGTTTCATGAGGCGTTGGTATCGCGTGCGGACAACCCGCTGCTGACGCGAACGATCATGGGGTTGCGAGCCGACATGCGGCTGTATGGCATCAGTTCGCCCGAAGGTTTGGAGCGGCAGCGCGCTTCCGTTTCCGAGCATTATGAAATGATCGAGCTTGCGACCACTCGGCAAACCGAAGCCATCGCGGCGTTGATCACCCGGCATATAGCGTCGTGGAAGCCGCTGATGACTGCGGCGCTGCGGGAATTGGCGTAGTCGCACTCAGGACGGAACCGCCTCCGGTTGTCTTCGCAACCGCAGCACAGGCGACGTAAATAGCACGGCGAACTGGATGAAGAACCCCACGGTCGACACCCAGAGACACGCCTCCACCCCAAACCGAGCCGCCAACGTCGCGCCGATCAAGGCGCCAATCGGCCGCGCGCCGAAGTTCGCCGTCACGATGACGGACGACACGCGGCCCAGCAGTGCGTTGGGCGTGACTGACTGGCGCAGCGTGGTGGTCGTAATGGTCCACAGGATAGGCCCGGCGCCGAAGAAAAAGAAACCCGCCGCCGCCCACACGCCCGATGGAAAGAGCAGCGTCGACAGCAGGATGAAGCTGGCCAGCAAGGCGGACAGCGGGCCCGCGCCAATCATCGCGCCGAACGGCAGGCGGCGCGCGAGC